>NZ_JBFAML010000019.1:0-121990 GCF_040660295.1 Micromonospora sp. NPDC049891 | reverse complement strand
TGCTGCACTCGATCTTCTGGGGGAACCTGTCCCCGGATGGTGGCGACCGTCCCGAGGGCGAGCTGGCCGCCGCGATCGAGGAGCACTTCGGTTCGACCCGCCACGGATCTGCACCATGGTCACCCGGATGCCGCGCCGCGCCCGGGGCAACGTCAACAAGCCGACGCAGACGGTGGCGAGCGTGGCCACCGCCAGCACCAGTCCCGCGATACCGCGTCCGGCCACCGCCAGGCCGGCCACCGCCGCCAGCCCGACCCCCACCACGGTGACCGCTGCCGAGGTCAACATCCGGACGTCCACAAGTGGCTGACGCACCACCCGCCGGGCGAAGGTGGCCGCGGCGAGGTTCTCGGTCACGATGCCGGCGGCCCAGGCCACCGCCGCGCCCGTCGCCCCGTGGGCGGGAATCAGCGCCAGTCCACCGCCGACGGTGACCAGCAGCCCGGCCAGCGCCGCCGCCAGGTGCAGGCCGCTGCGCCCACCCATCAGCAGCAGGCTCTGCACGTTACCGACCCCGGTGTTGACGAGCATCGCCACGGCGAGCACCGTCATCGCCGCGGCGCCGGTGGTGAACTCCGGTCCGAACAGCGCCAGGAAGGCCGGCGCGAAGACGGCGAGCAGCAGGTAGACCGGCCAGGACAGCACCAGTCCCCAGCTGGTCAGCTGCCGGTGCACGGCCGCCGCGGCGGCCCGTTCACCTCGGCCGAGCAGCCGGGACAGTTGCGGGGAGACGGCCACCCGCAGCCCCTGCATCGCGAGTTGACCGGCGAGGACGTAGCGGCCGACGGCACCGAAGACACCGGCGTCGGCCGGGCTGGCCAGGGCCGAGGTGAGCAGCACGCCGATCCACATGCTGCCCGCGTCGATCGCCGCCGACGCGGCGCGGGGCAGCGCGAACCGCCAGAACGTGGACCAGTCGCCGGACTGTGGACGCAGCTCGGCGCCGGCGCCGACCCCGAGCGGCCCGGCGACCAGGATCAGGCACACCAGCAGCGCCACGGCGGCCGGCACCAGCCAGCCGGTCATCCCCGCCAGCAGCCCGCCACCGGCGAGCACCGCCGCACCGACAAGCAGCGGCCGGGCGATCGGCAGCAGCAGGAACTGCACCGAGACGTAGGCCCGCATCGGGCGTACGCAGCGTACGACGGCCAGCAGCAGGTTCATCGCGACCACCACGGGCACCGCCGCGAAGGTCACCACCAGCAGCGGCTCGCCCGCCGGGCCCAGCAACCGGCCGGCGAGCGGCCCGGCGACAAGCGCCCCGCCCACCGCGACCAGCACGGCGACCAGCAACGGTGGGATCAGGGCGACCGGCAGCACCCGGGCACCGTCGCCGGTCGCACCGGCCCGTCGCCGGGGCAGCGCCCAGATCAGGCCGGTCTCCGCGCCGAGGGTGCAGATCGCGGCGGCGACGGTCACCACGCCGATCGCGGCGAAGAACGCGCCCGCCCCGGCGGTGCCGTAGCCACGGGTGATGACCACCGCGAGCACGAAGCCGAACAGGCCGCTTGTCGCCGCGCCGAGCAGCCCGGCGACTCCGCTGCGGGTGCTGCGCCGGGTCTCGGTCGCGCCGTCCACCGCCGCCGCGCCCGCCGCCGAGGCGACCGGCGCACTCGGCGTACGCCCGGGGCCCTCCCCCGTCGGAGGGCTGGTGGTCGCCGTCATGCCGGCATCACCGTCGCCGGCCGCGACAACCCGCCGGGCGTGGTGCGGCGTTCCCGTTCGGAGAGGGCGAACGCGAAGGCGACCGCGAAGAAGGCGACCGCGAGGTTCTGGTTGGCCATCCCGTAGAACGGCACCTGCACCAGGCAGATCACCGGGACGACGGAGAGCCACTGCCCGGCCGCCGATCTTGCCCGGGCGCAGATCAGCGCGGCGGCGACGAACCAGGCCAGGAAGCACAGCAGCGCCGGTACGCCGTGACTGAACAGCACCATCCACAGCTGCCCCTGGGTGCCGATCGGGGCGTCGGCGGAGACGGTGTCCACCTCCATCGGCGCGCCGTAGCCCAGCCAGGGCGAATCACCGACCCGGCGCAGCACCTCGGAGTAGAGCGACAGCCGGTCGGTGTTGGTGTCGCTGGATTCGACCCGATTGCCGATCAGCTCGGCGACCGGGATGAACAGGCTGGCGACACCGCCGAGCACCACCATCCCGGCGATGGAGGCGGCCACCCGGATGTTGCCCCGCAGCGCCGCCCGCACCCCGAGCACGGCCAGGCCGACACCGAGGCTGAGGAACATCGCCCGGTTGAGCGTGAGGAACGCCGGGACCAGCGACACCGGCAGCGACGCCAGCACCGCCCAGCGCAGCAGGCCCCGTCGGCGCAGCATGGTGTACGCGACCACGCACGGCAACGTCATCGCGTACGCGCTGCCGTAGTTGTTCGTGTACGCGTACGGTGCCGCCGGCCGGTAGATCGGGTTGAGCGACCGGGCGCTGTACTCGGCGGTGTTCAGGTGGACCATGTCGCTGATGAACGGCACCCCGGACACGCCCGGCGGCAGCAGCGCCTCGACCGGGGTGGTCAGCTCGAAACGCGGCACCAGCACGCCGAGCCACCCCAGCGCGACAAGCCCGAACCAGAACGCGCACAGCGGGACCAGCACGACGGCCTGGTCGGGGCGTTCCCGGGCGATGGTGTAGACGTAGAGCGCGACGACGAGTGCGGTGAGGTAGAACGCCAGCCGCAGCACGAAGGTCGGCAGTGAGGTCGGTGACGCCAGCCGGCTCGCGCTGGCCACCGCGATGGCCAGGAACAGCAGCCAGATCCCGGTGGCGGGCGGCAGCGGCACCCGACCCCGGGTGGCCAGCAGCGTGAACAGCAGGGCACCCAGCAGCGGCCAGCCGAGGTAGAAGGCGCCGGCCACCCACCAGAGCGGGACGAGCCCGAACATCGCCGCCAACGGCCACAGCGGCAGTCGGGGCGGCAGGGCCGGCGCGGGCGGGGCGGCGGCGCTCGCCGGTAAGGGCGGCTCGGTGATGGCCGGGGCGCGGGTGACCGGCACGCGTCAGCTCCGCCCGCTGCGGCACAGCACGAACCCCAGCGGGTTGACCCCGGCCGCCCGCAGCCGCTCCGCGAGTCGGCGCAGGTCGGCCTGCCGGGTGCGGTCGCGTTCGACCACCACCACTGCGGTCCCCTGCCGGGCCACCGCCACGCCCCGCTCGTCGGCCTCGGCCGGCGGTGCGTTGTACAGCACGAGACGCTGGTCGGCGCCCTGCCGCCAGGTCCCGAACCGCACCGTGCCGGCACCCACCACCACCTGCTCGTCGCCTGTCGCCCGCCCGTTCTCGGTACGGCCGACGGTCTTGGCGACGCGGGGCAGGGTGAGCGTGGCCTCCGGGTCGGTCGAGGGTCGTGCGCCGATCGGATGTGGGGAGGGACGTCGGGTGATGACCTCGGTGGGACCGTCGTCGGTGTCGGTGGGGGCGGTGCGGGGCTTGGGTACGACGGGTCGGGTCGGGTCGATGCCCGCCGGCAACCGCTCCCGGTCGGTCAGCACCGCGGCGCGCAGCCGGTCGGTCCGGCCGCTGTCGTCGGCGACGAACACCTCCCGTCCGGCCACGGCGAGGGCTACCGCGAGGCCGGCGGTGATCGCGGTGGCGTCCTCCCGGGCGGTGACCACGGCGACCCGGGCGGGTTGGCGCACCCGCTCGGCGACGGCCATCGCGACGTAGCGGACGTCGGCGTCGACCGCCCGGCCGCGCAGCCCGGCCCGGCGGACGGTGCCCAGCAGTGGCAGGCCGGTGCTGTCCCGGGCATCGGCCACGCTGCGGATGCGCCGGTCCACCGACTCCCACAGGAAGGCGAGCACCAGCCCGATCACGGTCCCCCCGAGCAGGCCGCCGGCCAGCAGCAGCAACGGGTTGCCGGTCGTGGTGGCCAGTGCCCGCTCGGCGGTCCGGGTGACCCAGCCCGGGTTCACGTCCACCGCGGCGATCTCCGTGCGGGCGGAGCTGAGCTGGGTGAGCTGGTTGTTGATCCCGCCGAGTTCGGCGACCGCGGCGTCGGCGGTGGCGGTGTCCCGGGCGTTGTTGATCCTGCGCTGCACGGTGTTCCGCTGGGTGACGACCTTCTCGATGCTCTCGTCGTACGAACGCAGCATCTCCTCGCGTTGCTTCTCGTACATCCCGCGCCGGATGTCCAGGTAGCTCTGCGCGGCCAGGTTGGCGCCCGCCACGGCCCGTTCGGCGTCAGTGGCCTGGTAGACGAAGCGCAGAATCTGGCCACCGGCGGGCACCTCGACCTCAAGGGCATCGCGTACCGCGCGCTGGTCCGAGTCGAACGCCCCGGCCAGCTTCGCGACGACCTCGGTGCCGGTGGCGATACCGCTTTCCACGTTCATGTTCACCGCCCGGTCGGCGGCGGCACCGCTGGGGGTGAAGGCGTCGGTGACCACCGGCCGGACCGCCACCACCGCGCTCGCCGTCACGGTGGACGGTGCCAGCAGCACGTAGCCGACCGCGGCGAGCGACCCGGCGAGGGCCACCGCGGCGACCAGCCGGATCCGGTGCAGCGGCACCCGCACCATGTCGGTGATCGTGACGCTGCGGGACGAGGGGGCGGTCGCTGGGCCGTCACCGGTCCAGTGGCTGGGCGCGGCATCAGTCATGGAACTTCTTCGCTATCTGTTGTGGATTGCCGATCACCACGACCCCGGGTGGCACGTCCGTACGGACCACCGTCGCGGCGCCCACGACGCTGTCCCGGCCGATCCGCACACCCTTCATGACCAGCGCGTGCGCGCCGATCCACACGTTGTCCTCGACGGTTATCGGGGCACGGGTGGCTGCGGTGGGCGGATCGTGGCGGCGGTCGGGGGCGAGGTTGTGGAAGTCGTTGTCGAGCAGTTCGCAGTCCGACAGCAGGCACCGGTCGCCGATGGTCACCGACGTCCAGGTGCCGATCCAGGTCGCGTTGAGCAGGCAGTTGGCGCCGACGCGTACCTCACCCGGCCCGGCGAAGCGGACCAGTTTGTTCAGCCGGGTGTGCTCGCCGATGCTGACCCGGACGCCGCGCCGCAGCCGGATCCGGCCACGGATCTCCACCCCCGCGCCAAGGTGCAGGCGCGGGTAGCGCAACAGGTACCAGCGACGCTTGATCGCGAAGACGGTACGCACGACGAGTCCACGCCGGATGCCGGTCAACGAGCCTCCCCACCTTCCTCGGGCCGGCGCCGGGATGCCCCGCGCCGACCCGAGGTGAACAAACTACCGAGGATTCGTTACGAACGGTGAACGCTAGGGCACTGAAAAGAACATCGACGCGGTCGACCAGGTCAGCTCCGGCGTGGCCGCCGCGATGAGCGTCGACTCGGCGCCGGTTACCGCAGCCGCGGGAGCCAGGGTCGGATCGAACGGAGCGCTGCGCAGCGAACCGTTTGTCGCCCCGTAGACGATCTTCCCGTCCACCCAGGCCATGCCGCGCACCGCAGACCAGGTCACGCCCGTGGTCGGCAGGACGAACTCGGTGGCGCCCAGGTAGTTGCCGTCGATCTCGAAGTAGCGGTAGTAGAGGTTGTTGGCCCCACTGCGGGTGTAGTACAGCCGGCCGTCGAGGAAGAACCCGCCGGTCAGCAGGGCCGGGTTGTACCAGTCGTTGTAGCCGGACGCCTCCCAGGACCCACCGATCGTGGTGCCGTTGAACAGCGAGACGTCGATCCGGCTGCCGGTCGGGGTGCCGGAGACCAGATGCGACCAGTAGATCCGGTCGTCGACCAGCCAGGTCGCGCCGGCACCCGTGTAGTTCGGCTGGCTGACCACCGTGGCGTTGGCGGTGTCCAGTGCGGTGCCGTCGAACGGCACCTTCGCCACCTCACCGGGAGCGACGTTCAGGTGGAGGTGCCCACTGCCCGCCGTCGGTGGGTTCTTCGGGGTGATCGTGCGCCCACCGCTGAGCGGGAACATGCCGAGCCGACCGTGGTACTCGTTGCCCATGCCGTCCGAGTTGTGTCCGAAGTAGAGGCCGGTACTGCCCCGCCACAGCACCGGCACCGACGATCCCCAGGAGCTGGCGCCCGAGGGCAGGGCGGAGCCGCCGCTACGGCGCGGGTTCCAGTTCACCGGCATGCCGGTGGCCGGGGTGACCGCGCCGATGCCCAACCGGTCGATGGCGCCGTTGCCGGCCCGGTCGCTGGCGTTCGGGTTGTTCAGCCAACGGAAGTGTCCGCCGAGGTAGATGATGTTGTCGGCGACCTCGACCGAGGTGATGGTGTCGTTACCTGTGAAGTTGACCCAGGTGGCGACCTGGCTGGGCCCGCGGTGGGCGGTCTCGAAGCGGACCAGGGCGTCGCAGTAGGCGCTCGGCCAGCCCGACCCGCCGTTGGTGCCGACGACGAACCAGGTGCCGTCACCACCGAAGCGCACGTCCTGCACGTAGTGCACGAACGTCGCCGGGTTCGCGCACGGCGCGACGAACCGTTCCGAGCTCCAGTCGATGACGCTCGGCGTGCCGGTGACGTCGACAAGCGCGATCTGATTACGCGACAGGTCGTTGACGTAGAGGAAGTTGCCGCCGACGACGAGGGTGCCGCCGTCCGGGGAGACGTCGATCGTCCAGACGTACATGCTGGTGCCGTGCCGGCCGACGCTGGTGTTGATGTTGAAGGTCGGGTCGATGGCCCCGGTCGTCGCGTTCAACCTGCCGAGTCCGGCGTGCGCGGTGCCGTTGAGCCAGTTGAACGCACCGGCCACGTAGAGCCAGTTGCCGTGCAGCACCAGGTCCCGCACGGTGCCGCCGTCGGAGCGACCGACCCAGCTGTCAATGATCATGCCGGTCGACGGTTCGAGCGCGACCAGGTTGCGGCGGGACACGCCGTTGACGTTCTTGAAGGCTCCGCCGACGATGAGCGTTCCGCCAGGACCGGCGATGAGCGAGTTGACCGCACCGTCGAGCACCGGCAGGAACGCCGTCGAGATCGTCCCGCTGGTCCGGTCGTACGCGAAGAGGTAGCTGCGGGAAATCCAGGCCGAGCTGGCCGTCTGACGGATCTGCGTGAAACTGCCCCCGACGTAGACCGTGTTTCCGATCTCGGCGAAGGCGCGAGCCTCGCCGTCGCGGGCGTGTGGGGTCTGGCCGGCCGGGTTGGCCGAGACCAGGGTCGCCGGCTCGGGTACCGGCACCACGGCTGCGGACGCCGCGGTGGGCACGGCCAGTACGGCCGCGACGGTCACCAACGCGACGGTCGCGGCCCTCGTTCGATGCCGACGGGGGGAACGCCACGACAAGGAGAATCTGGGCACGCTGCGCCTCCAGAGTGGACGAGAATGCACGTAGCGTGCCCGTCCACGCTGGAGGGCGGCATCCGCCGATTGGGCGGACGGTGGATCAGGAAACGGACAACCTCGCCGACGGTCGGATTTCCGACAATCGTTGTGGCGGCCCGTTTCCCGCGCCTCAGCTCACCTCAGTTCACCTCAGCTCAGCGGCTCCCTCCGGTCGGCTGCCGCAGGTAGCTGTCTCGTCCCGCGGCGGCAAATCCGGCCACCGCCGCCGCATCCTGGTTCATCATCATGTTGCAGGTGTTAGTGGTTTTCGTCATACCCGCCGAGTTGAAGTAGATCGCCGCCTTGATCTTCGGGTGGGCCTTCAACGCCGCCGGGAACTCTTCGAACCAGCGCCGCTTCGCGTTCGGGTCGGCGGCGTCCATGTTGGTGCCGAACTCGGCGAGCATCCGCGGCTTGCCCGCGCCGATGCCGTTGTCGTCGAGCCACCGGTAGAAGGAACCGATCGTGGTGCTGGGACTCTTCCAGAGGGTGCTGCCGTTGCAGACGTGGAAGTTGTACGGATCCCAGGCCACCCAGTCGACGTAGCTGTCACCGGGATAGAGCCCGGCGTACCTGTCGTAGTGACCGGACCAGCCCATCATCGTCCACACCCAGACCGCGTTGTCGGCCTTGGCGTCGGCGAACCGGTCGTGCACGTACCGCCAGGCCCGGACGAACTCCGCGTCGCTGCCCTTGGCCGGCTCGTCCTCCGGCTCGTGGTCGAAGCCGATGAAGACCGGTTGCCCGATCGCACGGATCCGGCCGGCGACCGCGTCGATTGTCGAGTCGTACCGCCCGCTGTAAACGTCCTTCCAGGTCAGCACGGTGCCTGAGGAGAAGACCCGACTCTCCCAGGCGAAGAACATCAGCCGTCCCTCGCGGATCTGCTGCTGCTGGAAGTCGTCGGGGAAGGCACCGTTGCTGCCGGTGTTCGAGAAGTCGTGGTAACGGTGGACGATGTCGAACGTCCGGCCGACCTGCTTCTCCACATCGGTGATCGACTTACCGTGGTCCCAACCGGTCGACGCGCTGGACGGCGAGTACATCCCCCACCAGGCCCCACAGCCGGGGACCAGTTTCGCCGAGACCGTCCCGCACTTGCCCGCCTCCGGCGGTGGCGGCGAGGTGGGGCTGGGCCGGGCGGGCGACGGGCTCACGCTGGGCGAGACGGTCGGCGAGGCCGGCGGGCGGCTGGGGGTGGCCGACGGCGTCGGCGCGACGCTGGGCGAGGCGGACGGCGGCCGGGTACCCACGCCGTAGCTGAGCGCCAGGCGCGGACGCAGGTCGGCGTTGCGGTTCTCGCCGGAGGCCCAGTAGATGCGGCTGTCCAGCCCGGCCTGGGCCAGCGACACGGTCCAGATGCCGTTGCCGGTGACCAGACCCGAGACGTCCCACTCGTTGAACCCCTTGGCGACGCCGGTGACCGTGTCCAGCGCGGCGCCCAACGGCGAGGGCACCGGACGGGCCGCCCGGGCGTCGAGCCGGGACTCGTGCGCGGTCACCGTCGCGTCGAACTTCTGCCAGGTGTGCACCCGCAGAGTGGCCCGTACGTTCACCGCGTTCGCCGGCAGCGTGGCGACCAGGAAGGTGAGCACCGCCTCGCGGGCGCCGCGCGGGTTCCCGTCACAGGGCGCGGGGCAGGTCGCGAGCGTCGTCTTGACGCTGTTGTCGCCGTCCTGCGGCACCACCGTGGCGGTGGTGTCGGCCACCACCGCAATCGACAGGTCGTCATCGGCGAGCAGCGGCACCATTGTCGCGCCGAGCCCCAGGACCACAGTGGTGCCGATGACGCCCAGCACCATGGCCTTTCGCCGAGGGCCGCGATGCGGAATAAGTCGGTGCAGTCCGCGACTGGCCACGGATACTCCTCGTGTCTACGACGATAACGCTGAGCAGCGTATCCGTGTACACAACAGAGCGTGCGAACGTCGGCAGGACCTAAGCGCGTCTTAAACCTCACCTAAGACACCCCTGCGCCTCCCTCCCCGCCTCCCACCTCGCCTTACTCCGTTGATCATGAGGTTAGCGGCAGTTTCGGAGATCATCTACGCCGCCAACCTCATGATCAACAAGGTCTGGGTGGGTGGGAGGATCAGGTAGCGGAGCGGGCGGCGGTGAGGGCGGCGGCCATCGCCGAGCGGGGCGCGGGTACGCCGGTGAACTGCTCGAACTGGCCGATCGCCTGGGCCAGCAGCAGGTCGAGACCGGAGACGACGCGGCAGCCGGCGGTCGCGGCGGAGGCAGCCAGCGGGGTCGGCCACGGGTCGTAGATCGCGTCGAAAACCACAGTCCCCGCTCGCCAGTGCACCCTGCCGGCCAGCTCGTCGGCGGCGCCCTTCGGCACCGTCGAGATCAGCACGTCGACACCGGCCAGCACGGACACCTCGGACCGCGCAGACGCCTCCGGCCGCGACGGCTCACCCTGCGGACTTTCCGGCCACGACGCGGCGGTCATCGTCACACCCAGCGCCGCCGCGACCGGTTCCAGTTCGGCGAGCGCCGCCGGGCGGCGGGCGACCACTGTCACCCCGGCCGCGTCCAGCCGGGCCGCCGCCGCGATGGCCGCCCGCGCCGTACCACCCGCGCCGAGCACGGTGACTGTGGCACCGGCGCGTACCCCCGCCTCGGTCAGCACCTCGACCATGCCTGTGACGTCGGTGTTGTCGGCGTACCAGGAACCGTCCGGACGGCGTACCAACGTGTTGGCCGCGCCCACGGCGGCGGCGACCGGCGAGACCTCGGCGGCCACCGTGAGCGCCGCCTCCTTGCCCGGCATGGTCACCGACAGCCCGGCCCACTCCGGGCCCAGGCCGGCGACCAGGGCCGGCAGCTCCGCCGCCGCGCACTCGACTCGGGTGTACGACCACCCGGTCAACCCGGCGGCGGCGTAACCGGCGTTGTGGATCACCGGGGAGAGCGAATGGGCGATCGGCTTACCCAGCACCGCCGCCCGGTGCACCGCCTCCTCGGGTGCGGACGCCTCACGCGCCGACTCAGCCACAATCGCTCCTCAACAGCAGACCCAGCAGTCGCCTAACATCCAACAATGTCTGACAGCAGTCTGCGGCACCGCAAGGGCGAGATCACCCTCACCGTCCGAGGTCCCGACCGGCAGCCGCTCGCCGACCAGGTGATCACTGTCGCCCAGGACCGGCACGCGTTCGCCTTCGGCAACATCGGTTTCGACTTCGTCGACCTGGTCGGCGGTCCCGGACCGGCGGGGAGCAGCGACGTCGAGAGCTTCGGCGGCACCGCCCACCTGGACCTCGACCGGCTGGGTGAGCTGTGGCTCGACGTGTTCAACACCGCGACCCTGCCGTTCTACTGGGGCCGTTACGAGCCGCAACGCGGCGCCCCCGACACCGCACGTCTCACCGCCACCGCCCGGTGGCTGGCCGAACACGGCGTCACCGTCAAGGGTCACCCGCTGGTCTGGCACACCGTGCAGCCGCCATGGCTGCTCGGCCTGGACCTCGACGAGGTCGAGCAGCTGCTGCGGGCGCGGATTCGTGACCTGGCCGGCGGATTCGCCGGACTGATCGACACCTGGGACGCGATAAACGAGGCGGTCATCATGCCCGTCTTCGACAACGGCGACAACGCGATCACCCCGCTGGCCCGGGCGCGCGGCCGCATCCACCTGGTCCGGATGGCGTTCGAGGAGGCCAGGGCCGCCAACCCTGCGGCCACCCTGGTGCTCAACGACTTCGACCTCAGCTCGGCCTACGAGTGTCTCATCGAGGGCGTCCTCGAAGCCGGCGTCCGGATCGACGCGATCGGCTTGCAGACCCACATGCACCAGGGCTACCGGGGCGAGGAGTACATGCAGCAGATGCTCGACCGGTTCGCCAGGTACGGGCTGCCGCTGCACCTGACCGAGACCACGCTGGTCTCCGGCCACCTCATGCCGCCCGAGATCGAGGATCTCAACGACTACCAGATCCCGCACTGGCCGAGCACCCCGGAGGGCGAGGCCCGACAGGCCGAGGAGATCGTCCGGCACTACCGGTTGCTGCTCGCCCACCCGTCGGTCCAGTCGATCAACTACTGGGGGCTCACCGACCACGGTGCCTGGCTCGGCGCGCCCGCCGGGCTGGTCCGCGCCGACGGCAGCCCCAAGCCGTCGTACGAGGCCCTGGCCGCGCTCGTCAAGGGCGAGTGGTGGCTGCCGCCGACGGAGCTGCGTACCGGCGCGGACGGAACCGTCACCGTCGCGGGCTTCCTAGGCGACTACACGGTCTCCGTCGGAGACCGCACCGCGCGCTTCACCATCGACGCCGCCCAGACCACGAACACGGTTGACCTGGCCTGACCAGGACTGGGGGAACCCAGGATCGGGACGCCGGATCGCTGAACGATACCGGCGTCCCGCGCGTGCAACAATGCCGAGCGGCAGCCATCAAGCACTGGTCAGAGTCCTGCCGATACATGTCGACCCACGATGGACCACGTATTACAAGCCGCGCGGCGCGGCTGCCTCTCGGTAGCGTCTGATCGGCGGCTTCAACGCAAATTGACGCACGCATTCCTCATATTCGGTCTTTTCCGCTTGCAGCCTTACTGCCTGCGGGGGCGCGTAGAACTACGGTGCCCCGGGTCCGACCAAATCTGCAGCGCCACTTGCCAACACCTAGGAAAGACGCCGGCAAAATCAGGCTGAGACACTAGCAGCGCATCGACGGAGTGCTCGAAGTCACGCTGACGTAGGACTCATGCACCCAACCCTGCTGGGAGGTACCCACCCGCTGCACATGCCACCATTGCGAACTCCCATTGACGTGGGTGCCGGTAGCCCAGCAGTGGTGGGTAATGCGGACGTTCGACCACTGTCCGTACGAGGTGCATGTGGTGTGGGGTCCGGTGCGGTAGTTGACGTTGGTGCCGGAGATCGTGCCCTCGAACCAACTCTTGTCACTCCAGGACTGGGGGCAGCTCAACGGTTCAGCGGCCGAGACAGAAGTCGCGGTAACGTTGGATGTTGCCATTGCAACCGTCAAGAGCACCAGAACCCGAGCCGAATTGCCGAGAAGCCGGCGACGACGAGTCAGCTGTTTCAAGGCTTACCACCTCCAGTGTCGGCGACACAGCAACCATACTGGACCACTGGAAACGAGTAAATAATTCACTGACATGAATCTGTCATCTGCGACCGCACGGCCTGTGATATCGACCTGCCCCCGGGAGGTGGGCTCGGCAGTCGGTGGCCGAGTGCTGCGGTCCGGAACATGTGCACCGCCGCCCACACTCGCCGACCCCCGGTACGCGGTGCCGACAAGCCCTCAACGATGCGATCCTGCTTGCTCGCCAGCGGCACCCGACTGGGCCGAGCGCCGCCGGGGGCCGTGGCCGTCGTTACTAGATGATTCCGGCCTCCCGGGCCTTGGCCTCATTCTTCAGGTGGTCCTCGTAGGTCTCGGCGAACTCGGAGTTGCCTTCCTTGTCGACGGCCACGAAGAAGAGCCAGTCGCCGGGCGGCGGATCCATGGCGCCCTCGAGGGCATCCTTGCCCGGGTTGTTGATCGGGGTGGGGATCATGCCGCGCAGCTTGCGGCTGTACGGGTTCTTGGTGTCGAGCAACTCGTCCCGGGTCATCTCGGCCGACGTCTTGGTCTTCTGCCCGGTCGACTCCAGGTAGTAGTTGACCGTGACGTCCATCTCCAGGCAGCCGCAGGGGAACGTGCCCGAGTAGGCCCGGTTGTAGGCGACCCGGGCGACCTTGCCGAGATCCTTCTTGGTGCCGGCCTCGGCCTGGGCGAGCGAAGCCACGATCAGCGCCTCGTACGGGCTGATCCCGCCGCGTTCCTTCTGCACCCGGTCGGCGAACTCCATCTCACCGGTGACGGTGAGGAAGTGGTCGACCATCTGCTTGAGGATCGTCTCAGCGGTGGCGTCCGGCGGGATCTCGTAGGTGTCGGGGAAGAGGAAGCCCTCGATCGACTTCTTGGGCTTCTTGCCGTCCTCCCGCTTGAACCACCAGTCCGGTACGCCGAGCTTCTCCGGGTCCTTCGCGGCGGCTTCGAACTCCTTGACCGGAATCTCGGTCTCGTCGCTGAGCAGCTTGAAGATGCTCTTCGCGGTGCGCCCCTCGGGGATGGTGAGCCCGTTGACGATCCGGTTCTGTGGGTCCAGCATCGCTGCGAGGGCCAGCTCAGCGCTCATCTGCTTGCGCAGCTTGTAGGTGCCGGGTTGGATGTTGCGGCTGCGGGAGTTGCCGTCGGCCGCCTCGATGAACGCCTTGGTGCTCTTGATCACACCGGCGTCGTAGAGCGCCACAGCCATGTCGGCGAGGAACGCACCCTGCGGGATCTGGACGGTCACGTCCTCGGTGCCCCCGCCGTCGTAGTCCGGGGTCACGAAGTAGCTCTGGATCCGGTCGAAGCCGTAGAAAGCCCCACCGCCGATGCCGCCGAGCAGCACCACGGCGAGCAACAGGGCCAGAACGGTCTTGCCCCGCCCGCCACCGGACCGGCCGCCCTTGCGGCGTCCCCGGCGGTGCTTGCCCTTCTCCCCCCGCTCCTGCTCGTCGAACCCGAGGTCCAGATCGTCCATCATTGCGTCCGCCTCCGCTGCGCATCCAGCCAGCTCTGCAGAATTTCCACCGCGGCGGCCTGGTCGACCACCGCCCGCTGTCTCTTCCCCCGGACACCCCGCTCGGCAAGCCTACGGCTCGCCACGACCGTGGACATCCTCTCGTCGGTGAGCGTCACCGGGACAGGACTTATCACACCGGCCAGTTGTCGAGCGTACGCCTTCACGTGTTCGGCTGCGGGGCCATGTTTGCCGGCGAGATTGACCGGCAGGCCCACCACCACCTCGACGGCCTCGTGCTCGGCGACCAGCGCGGCGAGTTCGGCGAGGTCCGACGGCACCCCCTCTGGCCTGGGCTTCTGTTCCCGCGCGAGGGTGACGAGCGGGGTGGCGAGGACCCCGTGCGGATCGGACCGGGAAACCCCGATCCGCACCTGCCCGACGTCCACTCCCAGGCGTACCCCCCGGGGCGAGTCGCTCACGCCACGTCACCTCCCCCGACAGACGCGTCAGGGCGGACCGTGCCGGCCCGCCCTGATCCGCCGCGCTGAGGACTCACGCGTCAGCGAGCGCCTTCTCGACCGTGAGCAGCAGCCGGGGCACCTCCGACTCGGGCAGCCCGCCGCCCTGCGCCAGCTCCGGGCTACCGCCGCCACGGCCGGAGAACGCGGCCTTGACCAGATCGTTCGCGGCGATGCCCCGACTCCGGGCGGCCTGGTTCACCGCCACCACCAGCGACGCCTTGCCGTTGGCCCGGGCAGCCACCGCGACCACCCCCGGCCGGGACGCGTCGATCCGGCCCCGGATCTCCTGGGCGAGGGTGCGTACGTCGTTGCCGGCCGCTCCCTCGGGCGCCTCGGTGCCCACGTAGGCGACCCCGTGCACGTCCTTGGCCTGGGCGGCGAGCGCCGCCGCGCCACCGAGCACCAGCTGGGCGCGCAGCTTCTCCAGCTCCTTCTCCGCGTCGCGCAGCTGGGTGACCGTCTGCTCGACCCGGTCGGCGACCTGCTCGGAGGGGACGCGGTACAACTCGGCCAGACGCGCCACCAGCAGGTGCTCGCGGGCCAGGAAGTTGAACGCGTCCATCCCCACGAGCGCCTCGACCCGGCGTACGCCGGAACCGATTGACGACTCGGAGAGGATCTTCACCAGACCGAGCTGGCCGGAGCGGGCCACGTGGGTACCGCCGCACAGCTCGCGGGCGTAGTCACCGACCTCGACCACCCGGACGTTTTCGCCGTACTTCTCACCGAAGAGCGCCATGGCACCGATACGCCGCGCCTCATCCAGCGAGGTGATGAAGGCGTGCACCTCCAGGTCGGCCAGCAGCACCTCGTTGACCTGCTGCTCGACGTCGCGCAGCACGCTCGGCGCCACCCCGGTGGCGGTGTTGAAGTCGAAGCGCAGCCGACCGGGGGCGTTCAGCGAACCGGCCTGGGTGGCGGACTCCCCGAGGAAGTTGCGCATCGTCTGGTGCACCAGGTGAGTGGCGGTGTGCGACCGGGAGATCGCGCGCCGCCGGCTGGTGTCGATCTCGGCGTAGCCGGTCTCCCCCGCCCGCACCTCACCCCGCAGCACCCGGGCGCGGTGCACGATCAGGCCCGGCACCGGCTGCTGCACGTCGAGAACCTCGACCTGACCGCCGCCCACCGTGATCATGCCGAGGTCGGGCTGCTGACCACCGCCCTCGGCGTAGAACGGGGTGGTGTCGAGCACCAGCTCGATCGTGTCACCCTCGACGGCCGCCGCGCGCGGACCCTCGGTGCCGAGCACCGCGCGGACTGTCGACTCGCGGGCCACCTCCGTGTAGCCGGTGAAGGTCACCGGACCGCCGGCGTCGAGCACCGACCGGTACGCCGACAGGTCGGTGTGCCCGGTCTTGCGCGCCTGCGCGTCGGCCTTGGCGCGGGCCCGCTGGTCGGCCATAAGCCGGCGGAAGCCCTCCTGGTCGACGTTGAGGCCCTGCTCGGCGGCGATCTCCAGGGTCAGGTCGATCGGGAAGCCGTAGGTGTCGTGCAGCTGGAACGCCTGCTCACCGGAGAGTGCGCTGCCGCCGGCACTGCGGGTCTGCGTGATCGCGGTGTCCAGGATCGTCGTACCGGCCCGCAACGTGGCCAGGAACGCGTCCTCCTCGGCGTACGCGTACGCGGAGATGCGGTCGAAGTCCGCCGCCAGCTCCGGGTACGACGGGGCCATGCAGTCCCGCGCCACCGGAAGCAGTTCCGGCAGGGCGCGCTCCTGCCAACCGAGCAGCCGCACCGCCCGGATCGCCCGGCGCATGATCCGCCGCAGCACGTACCCACGGCCCTCGTTGGAGGGGGTCACCCCGTCACCGATGAGCATCAGCGCGGTACGCACGTGGTCGGCGATCACCCGCAGCCGCACGTCGTCCGGGTGGGACTGGTTGGCGGCGTGACCCGAGTGCGCGCCGTACCGCTTGCCGGTCAACTCGGCCGCCCGGTCCAGGATCGGGCGGACCTCGTCGATCTCGTAGAGGTTGTCGACACCCTGCAGGAGCGAGGCCATCCGCTCCAGGCCCATGCCGGTGTCGATGTTCTTCGCCGGCAGGTCACCCAGGATCGGGAAGTTCTCCTTGTCGGTGCCCGGTCCCCGCTCGAACTGCATGAACACGAGGTTCCAGAACTCCAGGTACCGGTCCTCGTCGACCTCCGGACCGCCCTCGGCGCCGTAGGCCGGGCCCCGGTCGTAGTACAGCTCGGAACACGGGCCGCACGGGCCGGGGATGCCCATGGACCAGAAGTTGTCTTTCTTGCCCCGTCGCACGATGCGTTCGTCGGGCACCCCGGTACGGCGCCAGATCTCGTACGCCTCGTCGTCGTCGAGGTAGACCGTCGCCCAGATCCGCTCCGGATCCAGCCCGAACCCACCGGCCTCGACCGACTTCGTGGCCAGGTCCCAGGCGAGCGGGATCGCCCCGTCCTTGAAGTAGTCGCCGAACGAGAAGTTCCCGTTCATCTGGAAGAACGTCCCGTGCCGGCTGGTCTTGCCGACCTCGTCGATGTCCGGCGTCCGGATGCACTTCTGCACACTCACCGCGCGCCGGTACGGCGGCGTCTGCTGGCCCAGGAAGTAGGGGACGAACTGCACCATGCCGGCGTTGACGAACAGCAGGTTCGGGTCGCTGATGGCGGGCAGCGGAGCGGACGGCACCACGGCATGACCGTTCGCCTCGAAGTGGGCGAGATACCGCCGCTTGATCTCCGCCGTCTTCATCGCTGGTGTTCCTCCGGAAAGATCTCTCGGTCGCCGACTCGCGGGTCCTCCCGCAGCTCGGCGAACTGGTCGTCGAACGCCTCACCCTGGGCGAACGCCTCGTGGATCTCGTGCTCCCGCTCGGCCATCCCAGCGCGTACGTCCGCCACGAAGCTACGCAGTTCCTCGACAAGTCCGCCAGCGGATTGCGACAGGTTGTCGGCGATGCCGGCCGGGGTGTACGCGTGCGCGGCGCGGGTCGCCTTGCGCACCACCACGACACCGACGGCCAGCCCGATGCCAAGCCAGAAAAGGCGCCTCATGCTCGTACCTCCCGGTGCCGTCGGGTCAGCGGTTCCCGCGCCGGGCGGCGCGCCGCTGGGCCTTGATGGTGTCGCGCACCTCGCGCTCGGTCTCGGCGTGCCGGCGGGTGGCGGCGGCCTTGCGCACGCCGTACCCGAACGCGGCCACCTTGACCAGCGGGTTGGCCGCGGCGGCGGAGACCACGGTGACCAGGTTGGCGACGTTGGCGCTGATGTTCTGCGCGTGGCTGGTCATGGTGTCGACCTTGGCCAGTTGGAGGTTCACGCCGTCGAGGGAGGTCTGCACCTGCTCCAACGTCACGTTGACGTTGCGTACCGTGGTGTTGACATCACCGAGCAGCGGGCCCGTCCGGTCGTTGAGGTCGTTGATCATGCGGGTGGTGGCGTCCACGGTGTGCCGCAACCGCAGGATGGGCAGCGTCAGGATCAGCACCAGCATCGCGAACGCGATCGCCGCGATCAGCGCCGCGACCTCCAAAAAGCCCACGCCAGTCCTCCTCAAACAGTGCTTTCGGGCGCAAGATCCCGAGTCGCACGACCGTCTCGCCCACGTCAACGTCGAGTGCCCGGCCGACGACCGGTCACCACCAGCACCTGACCCTACCGTCCGTGATGACGATCGGCTCAGGACGGTGGTGACGGCGTCAGGTCACCCAACGGGTCGTCGGTAAGTGTCGGGAAGGGATCCTCACCGGTCAGCGACGGATCGGTGCTCGGCTGTGGCCGCGTCCGCTCGTCGTCGATCGCGTTGCGCACCTTCACCGACACCAACGATCCGGGGCACTCCTGCGCCGCGGCGGACGGGTCGGGCACCGGCACCACCGCGGGTTCGCCGTCCACGGGTGGCGGCACGCAGGTCCGTTCCCGGACCCAGAGATCGAGGGTGAGCTCGTCCTGCCGCCAGCAGGTGTAGCTGCCCTTCTCCTCCTGTTCCGGGCAGTAGTTCGGCGTCCACCGCTGCCAACCGTCGCGGCTCAGCGCGGCCTCGTAGGCCTGGGCGGTCTCGTCCGGCGAGCGGTCGGAGGTGACGGTGCGTTCCCGCAACCGGCAGTCGAGCAGGCACCACTGGCTGCCGCTGACGTCATCGACCGGTTCGACAGCGGCCCAGGACGGTACGTCCAGTTCGTCGAGCGAGGCGAAGACCGGGTCCCGGTTCATGGTCTGCACGCCGAAGAACGCCGGCAGGACACCGAGCAGGAGCACGCTGGCCAGCACCAGGACGGCGGTACGCAGGCGCGCGGAGCCCGCCGTCTGCCGACGCGGCTCACCACCGTCGCCGGCCAGGTCGCCCTCGGACCGATCGACGTCGGGGTACTCCGGCGCGTCGGGACGTCGAGCCATCGGCTCCGCCCCCGGACGCGGCGCGGCCGGGTCGACAGGTGCCACGGCAGCCGCGGCGCGGGCCACCGCCGGAGCCTCACCGGTCCGCGTCGGGGGCACCGGCGGCACGCCGGAGGGTTCGGGTCGCGCCGGGTTCCGATGCGGCGGGGTCGCCCGGCCGGTGAGCCGGTCCTCTGGACGCACCGGCGCGCCGGCTCGAGCCGTCACCGGCGAACCGGCTGGTCCGCTGCCGACGGCCCGCACGGGATCGGCGGGGCCGACACCGCCGGGTGGGCCGACGTCGGGCCGCTGCGGGCCAGCGTCGGGCCGCACCGCGCCCCGGGCTGGGCCCGGGCCACCCGGGCGAGCGGCCGTCCCGTCGGGCCGCACCGCGCCACGCGGCGGGCCGCCAGGCGGGCCGTCCGGCCGCGCCGTACCACGCGGCGGCACCGCAGGCGTCCCATCGGGATGCGCCGTACCACGCGGCGGCACCGCAGGCGTCCCATCGGGACGCGCCGCACCACGCGACGGGCCGCCAGGCGGGCCGTCCGGCCGCACCGCGCCACGCGGCGGCACCCCGGGCGCACCATCGGGACGCGCCGCACCACGCGGCGGGCCCACGGGCGAGCCGTCGGGTCGGGTGGTCGGGCCGGTGCCGCCGATCCGCGGCAGTGCGCCGGCCCGGCCGGCGGGCTCGGGTCCATCCGACCCCGGGACGGGGCCGGTCATGGGAGTGGGACGGCCACGGCCGGCGGGTGGCCCGTCGGCGCGCCGGGCGGGACCGGCTCCCGGACGTTCCGGTCCCGGCTCGACACCGCGTCCCTCAGCCGGTGCGGTGCCCGGCGTCGGCCGACCGGGCGGGCCGCCGGCCACGCCACGGCGGTCGCCGACCGTCGGCGTACCCCCTGAAGGTGTGCCGACCACGCGACCGGACGGCGCGCCCGACGGTGTCGTGGGCCGCTTGCTGATCGTGGGCAACGCCGGATCCGTGTGGTGCGGCCGCCCGGCCTGCCGGAGCCAGTCGGACGGCCGCTCCGGCCGTCCGGCCCGGCCCTCCGCCGGCCGACCGGCAGGAGGCGCCTCGGCACCGGCACCCGCTACCGAATGCCGTCCGGACGGCTCCTCGTCCGCCGCGCGCCGGCCCCGAGCCGGTGTGTCGTCCACATCGGCCGCGCGGCGTCCCCGCGGTGGCTCGGCCGGCCCGTCCGGACCGGGTGGGACCCGGCGGTCCCGGTCGACGGCGGTCGGGACGCCCGGCTCGCTCCGCCCGGCCGGTGCGGTACGAGCGGGTCCAGCGGTCGGGTGGCCGGAGGGTACGCCGGGAATCGGTGGCGCGTTGCCGGACAGCGGCACCACGGGCCGCTCCTGTTCCGGCTCAGCGGCTCGCCGACGGCCAGCGCGCTGGCCCCCCGCCGGAGCGCCGCCCGGTCGACCGGCGGCGGGCGTCATGCCCGGTGCCCCTGAGACGGGGGTGGTGGCCGGTCCGGGCCGCTCGGGACCGCGCAGGCCGGCCGGGTCCGGTGCGACGCGCCGGGCGCCTCGCGGTGGCGTCGGGTCCGGAACACCGGCGGGCGGCGGTCCCACCGGAGCGTCGGCCGTACGAGGTCGGCCCGGCCCGCCAAAGCGTCCGGCTCGGGCGTCGGGGACGCGACCAGGATCGGTGCGGTCCGGCGGAAGAGCGCCGGTGACCGGCTCCGCCGGTGCCGGGGCAGGGGTGGGTTCGGCCTGCGAGGGCAGGCGGCGAGGGCCGGCGGGAGCGGCGTTCGGCCGCCCGCCGGGCACGCGACGCTGCCCGGGTGGGCCCGCCACGGGGCCTGCGGGCGCACCCGACACCGGTCCCGGCGGCCGGCCCGGTCCATTCGGTGCCCCGGACACCGGGCCCGCCTCCGGAACTGGACCGGGACCGCCCGGGCCACCCGCAACCGGCTCACCGGGACGTGGTCGCCGAGAGGCCGGCCCGGCGACGCCGGGCTGCTGTGGCCAACCGGTCGGCGGGGTGTTCGGTGCACCGGGCTCGTGCCGGCCGGTGGCCGGCGGCGGGGTGGCGAACGGCGGGGTGGCCGGCGGCCGCTCCCGGCCCATCGGCGGCGGGCCGGCGGTCGGCCGGGCAGCCGGGGCACCCGGCCAGGGGCCGTCGACCGGACGCGCTCGTGGCGGTTCGGCCGGTCCGCGGCCGGGTGGCGGCGCGACCGGCCCGGGAAGGTTTGCCGGTGCGGGGCCGGGCCGTACGGGCGGCTCCTGGCCGGGCCGCGCCGGCCCGCTCCGCGGTGCGGCGGGCGGCTCGCCAGCGGCGCCGTCGGGGCCCAGCTCGGTGCGCTGCTGCTTGGCCGAACGCAGGTCGTCGATCCAGCCGAAGTCCTCGCCGCCACCCGGTTCCTCCGGGGCGGCCTCGGATCTGCCCCGACCCCAGCGGCGGCCCTTGCCGCGCCGCGCGTCCGGGCCCTCGTCCGGTCGGTCCGACGAATTCACTGTTGACCCCTCCCGTCGGCGCTCGCGCCGACCTCTTCGGCCACCTGGGCGTCCGTGGCCGTACCACCGTCGTGCCCCCGGGACGACGTCGGCGTGTCCGGCCGACCGCCCTTCGCCGGCTCGTCCACGCGGGCGGGGGTGGACAGCCCACGGACGATCCGGCGCAGCAATGGCAGCCGGCCGGCCACCGATCGCTCCGCGCCGTGCTGGCTCGGCCGGTAGTAGTCGGTGCCGACCAGGTCGTCGGGCACGTACTGCTGGGTGACCACGCCCCGCTGGTCGTCGTGCGGGTAGCGGTAGCCGATGCCGTGCCCGAGACCCCGGGCACCTGAGTAGTGGGCGTCGCGCAGGCCCCGGGGCACCGGACCACCCCGCCCGGCCCGCACATCGGCGATCGCCGCCCCGATCGCGGTGGTCGCCGAGTTGGACTTGGGCGCGGTGGCCAGGTGGATCACGGCCTGGGCGAGATTGAGCTGCGCCTCGGGCAGGCCGACGTACTCCACCGCGTGAGCCGCGGCGGTCGCCACACCGAGCGCGCCCGGGTCGGCCATGCCGACGTCCTCGCTGGCGAAGATGACGAGTCGCCGCGCGATGAACCTGGCGTCCTCCCCGGCGACCAGCATCCGGGCCAGCCAGTGCAGTGCGGCGTCCACGTCGGAACCGCGCATGCTCTTGATGAACGCGCTTGTCACGTCGTAGTGGGCGTCCCCGGCCCGGTCGTATCGGACGGCCGCGGTGTCCACCGCTCGTTCGGCGGTGGCCAGGTCGATGAGGTCGTTGCCGAGCGCGGTCGTCGAGCCGGCCGCCGCCTCCAGCGCCGTGAGCGCCTTGCGGACGTCCCCGCCGGCCAACCGGACCAGGTGCTCCTCGGCCTCGGGCGCGAGGGTGAGCGCCCCGGCCAGCCCCCGCTCGTCGACAAGCGCACGGCGCAGCAACCCGCGGACCGCCTCGTCGTCCAGGGGCCGGAGGGTGAGCAGCACACACCGGGAGAGCAGCGGAGAGATGATCGAGAAGTACGGGTTCTCGGTGGTGGCCGCCAGCAGCGTGACCGTCCGGTCCTCCACGGCGGCGAGCAGCGAGTCCTGCTGGGTCTTGCTGAACCTGTGCACCTCGTCGATGAAGAGCACCGTCGGCGGGCCACCGGAGCGTCGCTGCCGTCGGGCCGTGTCGATCACGGCACGGACGTCCTTCACCCCTGCGGTCAGCGCGGACATGGCGACGAACCGCCGGTCCGTGGCGGCGGCGACCAGGTGGGCGATCGTGGTCTTGCCACTGCCCGGCGGCCCCCAGAGGATCACCGACATCGGCGCGCTGCCGGCGACCAGTTGCCGCAACGGCGCACCGGGGGTGAGCAGGTGTTCCTGGCCGACCAACTCGTCCAGATCGGCCGGGCGCATCCGGACCGGCAGCGGTGCGTCCGGCCCGACCGGGGTGAAGCCGCCGACACCACCGGAACCCGCCTGCGCACCGGGTGCTGCGGCGGGTTCACCGAGGGTGAAGAGGGCGTCGGACTCCATCACGAGAACAGTACCGGGCTCGGCCGGCAACGCCGGAATCGCGCCGCCGGCCGAGCCCGGGATGATCGTTTCCGGTCAGCCGCGGCCGGGGCGGCGGCCCCGGTACCAGCGACCGCCCCCGCCGCCCGGGCCACGGCCGACGCCGGCCAGGTAGAGCGAGAGCAGCAGCAGACCGATCAGGACCAGGGTGTTCCAGTTGAACAGGTCCGGGGCGCCGAGTTTGGTGTCCAGCAGGTCGAGCAACAGGGCGAAGCCGAAGACGACGGCTGCGGCGATGGCGAGCATGACGTTCCTCCGGTGGGGGTTCCAGTAGGTCGGCGCGGGATGTACCCGATCGGTCGACTCGCCAATCTCCACGGTGGATCACGCTGTCCAGGCCCGGTCCTGTCGATCAGGCCGGCGGTCGTCGCTGCACAGTGATCAGCAGGACGAGGCCTAGGCTGGCGGCATGATCGTCGCCGACGAGATCCTCGACGGGCGGGACGCCGTGCTGGCCGCGGCGGGCCGCCATCCGTTCGTCCGGCACTCGCTGCCGAGGCAGGAGCCGGCGCGCGGATGGCGACGGACCGACACCGTGTGCTGGCTGCTCACCGTCGAACACGGGCCGATCGGTGGCGTGATCGGTACGCCGGACACGGCGATAGACCTGTTCGGCGCAGTGGCCGCGGAGCGGCGATTCGCTGCTGGGCGTTGGGTTCATCTCCCCCGTACGGACCCCGCACCGATCGAGCCGGCCGTCGCCGCATCCGAAGACTGGGATTTTCTCTGGACGACAAGCGCGCCGCCGGCACAGCCCGGCGAGGAGCGGGTGGTCCGACTGACCGAGGCGGACCATCCGGCCCTGACGGCGTTGATCGACGAGGCGTTCCCGACCAGCACCACCCGCCCCGGCAATCCTCAGGTGCTCGACTGGTACGGCATCCACGACGGTGACCGACTGGTGGCCTGCGGCGCCGACCGTACCCGGGGCGAGGTCGGTTACCTCGCCGGGCTGACGGTGGCGCCGCGGCACCGGGGTCGCGGCCTGGGTGCGGCGATCACGGCCGGTCTGACCCGGACCCTGTCGGCCCGGTACGGCGTGGTGGCGCTGGGCGTCCATCCGAGCAACGTGGCGGCGGTCCGGCTCTACCGGCGGCTCGGCTACACCGGCACGTTCCCGCTCACCTCGGTGCGCTTCGCCTGATTCTCGGTCGGGCCACCGTCGGACGGTTCCGCCTGATCGTCGTCGGCCCGCCGCGGCTGGCCGGTGGCCGAGGCGGCGGTCCGGCCGGCCCGCCAGGCGGGCAGGTACAGCGGCGCGGCGACCGCCAATGCAACCGCGCCGACAAGCATCGCGGTGCTCACCCCGGCCCGGTCACCGATGAAGCCGAGCAGCACGCCGCCGAGCGCACCGGCCGGCATGGCCACCATCGAGTTCACCGAGATCACGCTGGTCCGGTACGGGCCGTCGACCTGCCGGTGCAGCAGCCCCATGTGCAGTGGGTTGGACGCGCCGTGCACGGCATGGCAGATGAAGAACGCGATGAGCACGCCGACCGGGCCGGCGAGCAGCGCCATCCCGACCACTGTGCCGCCCTGCACGATCCGCAGCAGCGCGGCACCGGGCGCGGCACCGAGCCAGCGGATGAGCAGCGGGGTGAGCGCCGCGCCGACCGCGGAGGCCAGCCAGGCCACGGTGCTCGCCGGGCCGAGCAGGGCGGCGGCCCGGTCGGCGTCGCCGATCACCTCGGCCAGCCGGACCGGCAGCAGGCTCTCGAAGGTGACCATTCCGAAGCCCCAGAACAGCTCGACCGCGACCAGGGCGAGCAGCACCCGGGAGCGACGTAGCAGACCGAACGCCTCGCCGACCATGCGCGGAGCCGCCCGGACCGAGGCCCGCACCGCACCGGGCCCGCTCGCCGGTCGCCGTTCCACGAGCAGGATCAGTAGCGCCACCAACGAGATCCCCTGGAGAACGACGGCGGCCAGCACCGGCGTGGTCAGGGCGCTGACCGGACCCAGCGGACCGAGAGCGACCAGGCCGCCGCTGAGCAGGGCGCCGGCCGCGATGCTCAGGCCGAGCACGGCACCGCCCTGACCGAGCCCCTTCTCGTACGCGGCATCCGGGTCGACGGCCAGGGTGCTGTCCACGTACCAGGACTCCAGAGGGCCACTGTCCAGGGCACGGAACACGCCCTGCAAGGCCCAGACGGCGGCCAGCAGGGCGAACGAGTCCGCCACCACCAGCAGGCCCATCGAGAGGAGGCTTACCGAGCTGGCCACCACCAGCACCGGCTTGCGACCCAGCGCGTCGGCGAACCCGCCGGTCGGCAACTCCAGAGCGAGCACCACCACTCCCTGGGCGGCGGCGGCCAGGCCGATCTGGGTCAGGGTCAGGCCCCGTTCCTGCATCAGCAGGATCACCACCGGGATGAGCAGGCCGGTCGGCAGCCAGCGCAGACCGTGCAGGACCAGGAACCGACGCCGGACCTGGCGTACCGACAGCTCGCTCACGACGTCCTCCTGAGCAGCAGCGGGAGGGAGGCGAGGAAGATCTGCACCTGCTCGGCGCCGGGTTCGTCCGGATCAGCCTCGGCCCGGTAGCGCTCCAGGGTGCGCCACAGCTCTTCCTGGAGTTCCTTGAGCCGGGTCGCCGGGATGGTCATGAAGGCGTCGCTCATGCCGAAGGCGTCCCGCCACTCGGGCGACCACTCGTCGCGGACGGCGAACCACCGCTCGGTGTACTCGACGAAGAGGCGGACCTGCTCGGCCTGGATCCACTCCATCGCGGCCCGGGCGTCGGGGTCGTCGTCGAAGTCGGTGTTCTCCCAGCTGGTCACCTCGTGCGCGGCCCGCCACCAACGCTGCCGCGCGGTGCCCCGGTCGGGCTCCTCGACCACCAGGCCGACCTCGGCCAGCTGACGCAGGTGGTAGCTGGTCGCGCCGGTGTTGGTGTCGAGCAGCCCGGCGAGGGTGGTCGCCGTGGCCGGCCCCTTGACCCGCAACGCGCTGAGCAGCCGGGCCCGCAGCGGATGCGCCAGGACCCGGACCTGCCGGTGGTCGAGCCACACCTGCCGTGGCGGTCGGTTCTCGCCAGTTCCCATGGATGCACGATATCTGTGCACAGTTGGTGTGCACAAGAGTTGTGCATATCGGGGTGTGGGATGGCGTGGCTTTCAGGTGGCTGCGCTGCTCGCCGTCAGGTCACCTGGACATGATCATGTTCAGGTGACCTGACCCGATCCGGCCGGAGTGCGCTCAGCGGCCGGCGGAGCCGGCGAGCAGTTCCGAGACACCACGCAGCCGGGTACGCAGCAGGCCGGCGGCGCGGGAGGAGTCGAGGCGTACCTCGGTGGGGCGCACCACTCCGGCGGCGGCTCCGGTGGTGGTCTTCAGACCGGACGGGTCGACACCCTCCCGGCGAGCCACCAGCAGTCCCAGCTCCGCCCGGCTCACCGCGTCCGGGCCCGCCACGTTGAGCGGGCCGGCGACATCGGAGCCCACCAGCTCCAGCACGGCGGCGGCGAGGTCGCCGACGTCGATCGGGCAGCGCAGCTCATCGCTGAACAGGGTCGCCCGGCCGGCCAGGGCGTCCCGGCAGAGCTGGATCTGTTTGCTCCCCTCCCCCAGGATCAGCGAGGTACGTACCAGCACGGCGCCCGGGTCGATTGCCCGCACCGCCGTCTCCGCAGCCGCCTTCGCCGCCCCGTACGGGAAAATCGGAGTGGGCGGGTCGTCGTCGGCGTACGCCTCGGGTCGCCCGGCGTGCAACGCGTCACTGGAGAGGTGCACCAACCGGGCTCCCACCCGCGCGGCGGCATGCGCCACGTGCGCCGCCCCGTCGGCGGTGACCGCCCAGTCGCCGTACCGGTACGGCGTGGCGATCACCGCGTCCGGGCACACCTCCGCGACCAGCGCCACCACCGCGGCCCGGTCGGTCACGTCCAGCCGACGCACCTCGACGCCGGCCACGCCGAGCTCACCCGAGTGGCACGTCCCCACCACCCCCCACCCGGCCGCGATCCCCCGCCGACAAACCTCCCGCCCCAGAAACCCACTACCCCCCACCACCAACACCCGCACCGCTAGGCCTCCCATTTGTCGCGTTGATCAAGAAGTTTGCGTCACCGGAACGCCTGGATCATGACGCAAACTTCTTGGTCAACGGGGGTAGCGCGGGGTGCGGGGTGGGTGGGGCGGGGGTCAGGTGGGGTCGGCTACGGGGGCGGCGGGGCCTGCCGTGCCGGGGTGGGCGGGTGCCGGCTGGGGCTTGGGCTTGGCGTCGATGCCGGCTTCGGTGCGCTGCTGGGCGGTGATGGGGGTGGGGGCACCGGTCAACGGGTCGAAGCCGCCTCGGGTCTTCGGGAAGGCGATCACCTCGCGGATCGAGTCGGCGCCGGCGAGCAGCATGCAGACCCGGTCCCAGCCGAACGCGATACCGCCGTGCGGCGGCGGGCCGTAGCTGAACGCCTCCAGCAGGAAGCCGAACTTGTCCTGCGCCTCCTCGGGGGTGATGCCGAGCAGGTCGAACACGCGCTGCTGCACGTCGCGGCGGTGGATACGGATCGAGCCGCCGCCGATCTCGTTGCCGTTGCAGACGATGTCGTACGCGTACGCCAGGGCCCGGTCCGGCGCCTCCTCGAACCGGTCCATCCACTCCGAATTCGGTGAGGTGAACGGGTGGTGCACAGCGGTCCAGCCGCCCTCGTCGGTCTTCTCGAACATCGGCGCGTCGACCACCCAGCAGAACGCCCAGGCGCTCTCGTCGACCAGCCCTGCCCGCCTGGCGATCTCGATCCGGGCCGCACCGAGCAGTTCCTGCGCCTCGCGGGTCTCCCCGCTGGCGGCGAAGAAGATCGCGTCGCCCGGCTTGGCGCCCACCGCGTCGGCCAGCCCGGCCAGGTGCTCGGCCGACAGGTTCTTCGCCACCGGCCCGCGTGCCTCGCCGGTCTCGGCGTCGAGCACCACGTACGCCAGCCCCTTGGCACCACGGGCCTTGGCCCAGTCCTGCCAGCCGTCAAGTTCCTTCCGGCTCTGGCTGGCCCCGCCCGGCATGACGACCGCGCCGACGTAGCCGCCCGCGTCGATCGCCGCGGCGAAGACCCGGAACTGGGTGCCGCGCAGGTAGTCGGTCAGCTCGGTCAGCTCGACGCCGTACCGCAGGTCGGGCTTGTCCGAGCCGTACCGCGCCATGGCGTCGTGCCAGGTGATCCGCGGGATGGGCCGGGGGATCTCGTGGTCGGCCAGGTCTGACCAGAGCGCGGCGACGATCGCCTCACCGAGGTCGATCACGTCGTCCTCGGTGACGAAGGACATCTCGATGTCGAGCTGGGTGAACTCCGGCTGCCGGTCGGCCCGGAAGTCCTCGTCGCGGTAGCAGCGGGCGATCTGGTAGTAGCGCTCCATGCCGCCGACCATCAGCAGCTGCTTGAACAGCTGCGGCGACTGCGGCAGCGCGTACCAGCTGCCCGGTTGCAGGCGCACCGGGACCAGGAAGTCCCGCGCGCCCTCCGGGGTGGACCGGGTGAGCGTCGGCGTCTCGATCTCCAGGAAGTCCCGCTCGTGCAGCACCGAGCGGGCCAGCTGGTTGGCCCGCGACCGCAGCCGCATGGCCCGGGCCGGGCCGCCGCGACGCAGGTCGAGGTAGCGGTACTTGAGCCGGACGTCGTCGCCGGCCACCACCTGGTCGTCCACCGGCAGTGGCAGCGGCGCGGCCTCGGAGAGCACCTCCAGCTCGGCCGCCGTCACCTCGATCTCACCGGTGGGCAGTTCCGGGTTCTCGTTCCCCTCAGGCCGCCGGGTGACCTCACCGACGACCTTGACGCAGTACTCGTTGCGCAGCGCGTGCGCGTCCTCCTCGCGGAGGACCACCTGCACCACGCCCGAGCCGTCGCGCAGGTCGACGAAGATGACACCGCCGTGGTCGCGCCGGCGGGCCACCCACCCGGCGAGCGTCACCGTGGTGCCGGCGTCCGTCGCGCGCAGGCTGCCGGCGTCATGGGTACGGATCACGACGTACGTCTCCCTCGTCTGCTCAACCTCTGTGCTCCCGCATTCTGCCCGCCCCCGTTTCCCCGGTGTGCGGAAGGGCCCCCTGTTAACGCCTGCGGTAGAGCATGGACCCCTTCCGCACGTCCTCAGCTCGTCCGGGTCACGGACACGACCCTCGGGTCCGCGGCGTAGCGGCGGGCGACGTCGTCGGCGTCGCCGGCGGTGGCACCGGGATCGAAGAGCACCTCCAGGCACGGTGTGTGCGGCCCGTCGGATCCGAAGCCGGCGATGAGGTGATGGGGATCGACGTGGTGGCTCTTGCTCATCAACTCGTCGACGGCCACGTCCGGCCGCACGCAGACCGTCACCTCGGGCTGCCCGCCATCCCAGGCCAGGGCCGGAGCCGACGCGCCGATGGTGAGCAGGAGAGCCACCACCACGCCGGTCACGGTCGCCCGACCGAGCGCCGGCCGACCCGCCGGCAAGCCCCCGAGCGCGGTCCGACCCGTCGGCGGGGTCCCGAGCGTCGGCCGACCCGCCGGCAGGGCCACCGCGCCGAGGGCGGCCAGGGCGTACGCCCAGAGGGCCCGCTTGTCCGCCGTGTCGTACAGGGCCAACGCGACGATGCCGGCGCCGATGGTCTGGGTGACCAGGGCGACCACCCGGAACTCCGGCGCGTCGACACATCCCGCTGGTATCGCGGCAAGCGCAGCAAGCACCAGGAGCAGCCCGACGAACCAGTACGCGTTCCATTCACGACGCGCGTCCACGGTGAGCAGCGCCCAGGCCAGCACCTGCCCGCACACGAGAACCGGTGCGCGCAGCTGAGCCAGGAATCGTCCGACCATCCGGTGACCGTATGTGATGCGACCTGAGCTGACCAGAGCGATGCGGGCCGCCGGAGGAGGAATCCGGCGGCCCGCTTGCGGAGAAAGGTTCTCCCCTACGGAAGGATCAGTACACGCTGACGCCGTAGCGGCTCAGCACCGGCCCGATCGGCTGGAAGTAGGTGGTGCCGCCGGTGGAGCAGTTGCCGCTGCCGCCGGAGGTCAGGCCGAGCGCGGTACCGCCGCTGAACAGCGAACCGCCGCTGTCACCGGGCTGGGCGCAGATGTTGGTGCGGATCAGGCCGCGGACCTGCCCCTCGGCGTAGTTGACAGTGGCGTTGAGCGCCTGCACCGAGCCGCTGCGCAGACCGGTGGTGCTGCCCGAGCGCTGCGCCGACTGGCCGACGTACGCGTTACCGGAACCGGTGATGTCCCGGTAGCTGCCGTTGTAGAGGTAGACGTTGCCCGGCTGCACGGTGCTCTGGTTGCTGTACCGCACGATGCCGTAGTCGCTGCCGGGGAAGACGCTGCCGGCGCGGGAGCCGAGCAGCGAGGTCTGACCCGAGTTGCTGTACCAGTTGGCGGCGATGTTGGTGCAGTGCCCGGCGGTGACGAAGTAGTAGGTGCTGCCGGCCCGCACGTTGAAGCCGAGCGAGCAGCGCCCGCCGCCCTGGGCGTAGATGGCTTCGCCGCCGGAGATGCGGGTGCTCAGCACGCCGGCCTCGGCCTCGATGCGCACCGCGCCGTTGGTCCGCGCGGCAGCGGCCTTGACCCGCTCCAGCTTGGCGCCGGTGACGGTGCTGTCCACGGAGACGACGACCTGGTTGGTGGCCGGGTCGACCCACCAGGCGGTGCCCGGGATCGCGGCGGAGCGGTCCAGTTCGGCGGTGGCGCGGTTCAGCTCCTTGGCACCGCGCTTGACCACCTTGGGGGTGGCGCCGGCGGCGGCCACCTGGCGGGCGGCGACGGCGTCGGTGACGGCGACGACCATCTTGCCGGTGGCGTCGGCGTAGGCACCGGCGGCGCGGTCACCGAGGCGCTCGGCGAGGGCGGCGGCGTCGTCGGGCGAGACGGATGCGGGTGCCGCCTGAGCGGGTGCGCCGGCCAACAGGCCGCCGACCAGGGTTCCGGCCGCGGCGACGGTGACGACGCGGCGCAGCATTGACCTCGTGGGTCGCATGTAACAGCCTCCCGGATGGGGGTTGAGGGCCCTGTCATGCCGACAGGGGCGGGGGCAACTCGGTCACCTGGGGAAATGACCAAGCGATGGAAAGTATTCACATATTTAAGATCGTAAGCAAGACCCCTGTTTGCCCGAATTCACCCACCGGCCACAGGTAACCTCTCCGCAACATTGTGGACACAGAAAGTCATCTATACGCTCCGGTAACCGCCGCTGTCCGGCACCCGTGAACCGGAGGCCACCATGACCCTCGTCCGACGTACGCTGGCCACCCTCGCCGGCGTCACCGCCCTCGTCCTGCTCGTCACCAGCCCCGCGACGGCCGACCCCGGCCCACCGCCCACCTCGATGGCCAGCCTCGGCGACTCCATCACCCGCGGCTTCAACGCCTGCGGGTGGTACGTCGACTGCACCAGCCGCTCGTTCAGCACCGGCGACGACTCCACCGTCAACAGCCACTACCTGCGCATCCTCCGGATCAACCCGGCCATCAACGGACGCAACCACAACGCCGCCCGCACCGGTGCGAAATCAGCCGACCTGTACGGCCAGGCCGGCACCGCGATCAGCCAGGGCGTCGGCTACGTGACGATCCTGATCGGCGCGAACGACGCCTGCACCAGCTCGGAGTCGACGATGACCTCGCCGGCCACCTTCCGGGCGAACATCGACTCTGCGTTGAACCGGCTGAAGACGGGCCTGCCGAACGCCAAGGTCTACGTGATCAGCATCCCGGACGTGCACCGGCTCTGGACGGTCGGCAAGGGCAGCGGCAGCGCCCGTACCGCCTGGTCGCTCTTTGGCATCTGCCAGTCCATCCTGGCCAACCCGACCTCCACCGCCCAGGCCGACGTCGACAGGCGCAACCGGGTCCGGCAGCGGGTGATCGACTTCAACGGCCAGCTCGCCGCGGCCTGCGCCGCGTACGGCTCGAACTGCCGGTACGACGGCAACGCCGTCTTCGGCTACCCCTTCACCCTCGCCCAGCTCTCCACCTGGGACTACTTCCACCCCAACACCACCGGCCAGCAGATCCTGGCCACCACCTCCTACCCCGCAGGCTTCGCCTGGTAGCCCCCACCCTCACCCCGCGATCTTGCACTTTTCGTCGGGCCGAACCGGGACACAACACCCGTGTCGGCGACCGAAAGTGCAAGATCGCGGAGGGAAGGGGACGGGGACGGGGTCAGCTCACCAGGGGTTTGAGGTCCTCGTGGGGTGGGGTCCACTCGCCGGGGGCGGCGGCTAGTTGCTCGCCGGAGCGGATGTCCTTGACCTCGTCGGGGGTGCCGTCGGTGCCGGGGAACCAGACGTACGGGATGCCGCGCCGCTCGGCGTACCGGATCTGCTTGCCGAACTTGGCCGCGCTCGGCGACACCTCGGTCGGGATCCCCCGGGACCGCAGCGCCTCCGCGACGGAGTTGCTGGCCGGCCGCAGATCCTCGTTCGTCACCGCGACCAGCACGCAGGTCGGCACCTCCCGCGACACGGACAACGCGCCCGCGCCGAAGAGCAGCCCCAGCAGCCGGGTCACCCCGATGGAGATGCCAACCCCCGGAAAACGGGCGTTGCCGGCGCTGGCCAGGTTGTCGTACCGGCCGCCGGAGCAGATCGAGCCGAACCGCTCGTACCCGAGCAGCTGGGTCTCGTAGACGGTGCCGGTGTAGTAGTCCAGGCCCCGGGCGATCCGCAGGTCCGCCACGCAGAGGCCGGGTGCGTGCTCGGCCGCCGTCTCCACCACCCGGACCAGCTCCTCGACACCCTCGTCGAGCAGCGGATCGGTCACTCCGAGCGCACGCACCGCGTCGGCGAAGGAGGCGTCCGGCGCGGAGATCTCGGCAAGCGACAGCACCGCCTTGGCCTGTGCCTCGCTCGCCCCGGCCGTGGTCGCCAGTAGCTCCGTGACACCGGCCGGGCCGATCTTGTCGAGTTTGTCGACGGCGCGCAACGCCGCCTCGGGGTCGGTCAACCCGATGCCCCGGTAGAAACCCTCACAGATCTTTCGGTTGTTGACCTGGATACGGACCGGCGGGATCGGCAACGAGCGCAGCGCGTCCCCGATCACCAGCGGCATCTCCGCCTCGTGGTGCGTCGCGAGGGTGTCCCGGTCGACGATGTCGATGTCGGCCTGGAGGAACTCGCGGTAGCGCCCCTCCTGCGGGCGCTCGCCGCGCCACACCTTCTGGATCTGGTAGCGGCGGAACGGGAACTGGAGCTTGCCGGCGTTCTCCAGCACGTACCGGGCGAACGGCACGGTCAGGTCGAAGTGCAGGCCGAGACTGTCGTCACCGGCCGGGCCGTCCGGATCACCGTGCAGCCGCCGGATCACGTAGACCTCCTTGGAGGTCTCCCCCTTGCGCAGCAGCTGGTCCAACGGCTCGACCGCCCGGGTCTCCAGGGGCGCGAAGCCGTACAGCTCGAACGTCGACCGGATCCGGTCCAGCACGAACTGCTCGATCATCCGCTGGGCGGGCGTCCACTCCGGGAAGCCGGAGATGGGCGTGGGCTTGCTCATGACGTACTCCCTCGGCAGCCGCGCGCTGCGCGGCAGAGTCTGCTGGCGATGCCGCGCGGTCCGCGCGGTGCGGTCTCGACGCGGCCGTTACAGGCCGCGGGTGGGTGCCGCCGGTCGCGCGCCGCCCAGCTCCGCCACCTCGACGAGGTACGGGTTGGTGGCGCGCTCGCGGCCGATGGTGGTCGCGGGGCCGTGGCCGGGCAGCACGACCGTGTCGTCGGCCAGCGGCAGGATCTTGTCCCGCAGGCTGGTCAGCATCGACGGCATGCTGCCGCCCGGCAGGTCGGTGCGGCCGATCGACCCGGCGAAGAGCACGTCACCGGAGAGGCAGACCTGCTCCGCCTCCCAGGGCGAGCCGGCACCGGGCAGCCGGAAGAGCACCGACCCGCCGGTATGGCCGGGCGCGTGGTCGACGGTGATCTCCAGCCCGGCGAGGGCGAGCGTCGTACCGTCGGCCAACTCGGCCACGTCCTCGGGCTCGGCGTACGGCAGCCGCCCGCCGAAGAGCTGCGTGAGGTCCATCGACAGCGCCTTCGTCGGGTCCGCCAGCAATTCCCGGTCGTCGGGGTGCACGTACGCGGTGATCCCGCGCGCCCCGCAGACCGGCGCCACGGAGAAGGTGTGGTCGAGGTGGCCGTGGGTGAGCAGCACCGCGGCCGGGTGCAGACGATGCTCGGCGAGCAGCGCGTCGAGCCGGTCGATCACCCCGATGCCGGGGTCGACCACCACGCATTGCTCCCCCGGACCGGTGGCGACCACGTAGCAGTTGGTGCCGAAGGCGTCCGCGGGAAAGCCGGCCACGAGCACGTCCGCTCCCCTTTCCGTCGAGTCGTCCTCTCCGGCAGCCTACCGGCGTCGCGGTCCGGCCGGTCCGACCCGCCGGCCGAGGTGCGGGGGCACTGACGGATCCCGATGAAGACGGGCACCGACCTCGTACACCACTTTCCCAGCCGGTACCCGTACACTCTGGCGGGCGTGTGGCGTGGCACACCTGCCGCCCGACAGGTACACGACCACCGGGTGACGACCAGGGTAGAGGAAAGGGGAGCACGGGTGGCTTCCAGCAGGGACCGGCAGCGCAAACTGGCGCGGGCCAAGCTCGACCGGCAACTGGCCCGCCGGGCCGCCGCCGCCAGGCGTCGCCGACGGATCCAGGCAGGTGTCGGCGCCGCCCTGATCCTCGTGCTGGTGGTCGCCGGCTCGGCGTGGGCACTCGGGGCGTTCGACAGCGAGCCGACCGAGAACACCGCAGCCGACGAGGTCTGCCTCTGGACCCCGCAGAACACCGAGGGCAACAGCAACCTCAAGGATGTCGGCGAGCCTCCGACCACCGGGCTGCCGGTCACCGGCACCCGGCCGATGTCGATCGTCACCAACCAGGGCGCGCCGATCTCCGTGGAGCTGGACCTCGCGAGCGCCCCGTGTGCCGCGGCGAGCATCGCCCACCTGGCGAGCCAGTCGTTCTACGACAACACCAAGTGCCACGAGATCACCGCCGACGGCGCGGTGCGTTGTGGCGATCCCAGCGGCACCGGTCTGGGCGGCCCGGCCTACTCGTTCTACGACGAGAACGTGCCGACCGCGCCGGAGGCGTCGCCGGAGCCGAGCCCGTCGCCGGACGCGCCACCGACGTACCCCAAGGGCACGGTCGCGATGATCGCGAACCCGCCCGGCGCCAACGGCAGCCAGTTCCTGATCTTCTTCAAGGACTTCACCACCGCCGAGCCGAAGTTCCCGATCATCGGCCGGGTCACCGAGGGCCTCGACGTCGTCGAGAAGATCGGTGCCCTGCCGACGGTGGACAATGGGTCCGGGGAGAAGGTCAAGCCGGAGAACGACGACGTGGTCATCCAGAGCCTGACCGTCGGCGAGCCCGTGCTGGACCCGGCGTCGCCCGCCGATCCGGCCCCCTCGGGCACGCCGAGTCCGGAAGCCTCCGGCGCTCCCGAGGCCAGCGCCAGCGCCGGCTGACCAGCAGGCGACCGGGGACCACCCCACCGCAGCGGCATACACATACAGTCCAGGAGGATCGAGGCGTGACGTCCACCAGAGAGCGGCAGCGCGCGGCGGCCCGCGCCCGGCTCGAGAAGGAGATGGCCGAGCGGGCCGCTCGGGCCCGTAAGCGCCGCCAGACGCAGGCGGTCGTCGGAGCCGGCGTGGTCCTGCTGCTGGTGGTCGCCGGCACGGCCTGGCTGGCCAGCAACATGCTCGGCGACGACAGCGGCACCGACAACGCGGCCCAGGACGCGAACTCCGTGCAGTGCGACTGGGTCGAGCTGCCCGACGGCGAGCGCACCCCGCAGGTCAAGGACGTCGGGCTGCCGGACACCCAGCAGAGCAAGGTTGGTGTCCAGACCATGACGATCACCACGAACCTCGGGCCGATCACCGCCCGGATCGACAGGTCCGCGGTGCCGTGCACGGCGGGCAGCTTCACCCACCTGGCCGAGCAGAACTTCTTCGACAACACCAAGTGCCACCGGTTGGTGACCGAGGGCATCAAGGTGCTCCAGTGTGGCGACCCGAGCGCCACCGGCGAGGGCTGGCGGGACACCGACGGCACCGGCGGCCCGAGCTACCGGATGGCGGAGGAGAACCTGCCCGCCGACAAGCGACCGCCGTACCCGGAGGGCGTCATCGCGATGGCCAACTCCGGCCAGCCGTCCAGCAGCGGCAGCCAGTTCTTCATCGTGTACGGCGACTCGCCGCTGGACCCGAACTACACGGTCCTCGGCACCATCACCGGCGGAATGGACATCGTCAAGGACGTCGCGGCGGCCGGTGACGACGGGGCCTTCGCCCAGCAGGCCGGCGGCGGTCACCCCAAGAAGGAGGTCGTCATCACCGACCTCACCATGACCGACGCCTGACCCGCACCAACCAACCCGAAGCGCCCGCCGGCAATCCCGGCGGGCGCTTCCCTTTCCGCACCCGCACCCGCACCCGCGATCTTGCGCTTTGTGTCGCCGTTACGCGGCGGGTCTGGTGGGGGAGAGGGTGGGTGGGTGGTGGGTGGTTAGGCGCCGGAGGTTACGCGGTAGGCGTCGAAGACGCCGTCGACCTTGCGGACCGCCGCGAGGAGGTGCCCCAGGTGCTTCGGGTCGGCCATCTCGAAGCTGAACCGGCTCACCGCCACCCGGTCGCGGGTGGTGGTGACGGTGGCGGAGAGGATGTTGACCCGTTCTTCGGAGAGCACCCGGGTGACGTCAGCGAGCAGCTTGTGCCGGTCGAGCGCCTCCACCTGGATCGCCACCAGGAACGTCGAGGCGGAGGTGAGTTTCCAGTTCACCTCGACCACCCGCTCGCCCTGGGCACGCAGGTCCTCCGCGTTGGCGCAGTCGTCGCGGTGCACACTCACCCCGCCGGAGCGGGTCACGAACCCGAAGACCGAGTCCGGCGGGACCGGGGTGCAGCACCGGGCCAGCTTGATCCACACGTCGCTGACGCCGCGTACGACCACACCGGGGTCGTGGCTGGAGGAGCGGCTGCGCGGCGGGCGGGTGGCCACCGCCGTCTCGGCGATGTCCTCGGCCGCGCCCTCCTCGCCGCCGTAGGAGGCCATCAGCTTCTGCACCACGGACTGGGCGGAGACCTGGCTGTCGCCGACAGCGGCGTACAGCGACGCCACGTCGGGCAGGTGCAGGTCCCGGGCGATCGCCATCAGGTTGTCGGAGGTGAGCATCCGCTGCAACGGCATGCCCTGCTTCCGCATCGCCTTGACGATCGCGTCCTTGCCCTCCTCGATCGCCTCCTCGCGACGCTCCTTGTTGAAGTACTGCCGGATCTTCGTCCGCGCCCGGGGGCTCTTCACGAAGCCCAGCCAGTCCTGCGTGGGGCCGGCCGTGTCGGACTTCGAGGTGAAGATCTCGATCACGTCACCGTTGGACAGCGTCGACTCCAACGGCACCAGCTTGCCGTTGACCCGCGCCCCGATGCACTTGTGCCCCACCTCGGTGTGCACCGCGTACGCGAAGTCCACGGGCGTCGACCCCGTCGGCAGCGGGATGACGTCACCCTTCGGGGTGAAGACGTACACCTCCTGGCTGGACAGGTCGAAGCGCAGCGCGTCCAGGAACTCGCTCGGGTCGGCCGCCTCCCGCTGCCAGTCCAGCAGCTGCCGCAGCCAGGTCATCTCGTCGATGTGCGCGGGCGGGCCGACGATCTGGGTGCCCTTGTGCTCCTTGTACTTCCAGTGCGCCGCGATACCGAACTCCGCCGTACGGTGCATCGCGTACGTGCGGATCTGCATCTCCACCGGCTTACCGGTCGGCCCGATCACCGTGGTGTGCAGCGACTGGTACATGTTGAACTTGGGCATCGCGATGTAGTCCTTGAACCGGCCCGGCACCGGCTGCCAGTTCGCGTGGATCACACCCAGCGCCGCGTAGCAGTCCCGCACCGTGTCGACAAGGATCCGCACACCCACCAGGTCGTAGATGTCGTTGAAGTCCCGACCCCGCACGATCATCTTCTGGTAGATCGAGTACAGGTGCTTCGGCCGACCGGTGGTCTCCGCCTTGATCTTGGCGGCCTTCAGGTCGGTCTGCACCTTCTGGGTCACCTGCCGCAGCAATGCCTCCCGCTGCGGCTGGTGCTCCCCGATCAGCCTGTTGATCTCCTCGAACCGCTTCGGGAACAACGTCCCGAACGCCAGATCCTCCAGCTCCCACTTGATGGTGTTCATACCGAGCCGGTGGGCCAGCGGGGCGAGGATCTCCAGCGTCTCCTTCGCCTTCTGCTCCTGCTTGGGTCGCGGCAGGAAAGTGAGCGTCCGCATGTTGTGCAGCCGGTCGGCCAACTTGATCACCAGGACGCGCGGATCCTTGGCCATGGCGACGACCATCTTGCGGATCGTCTCGGCCTTCGCCGCGTCGCCGAGCTTGACCTTGTCGAGCTTGGTGACCCCGTCGACGAGCAGGGCGACCTCACCACCGAAGTCCGACCGCATCTGGTCGAGGGAGTACTCCGTGTCCTCGATGGTGTCGTGCAGCAACGCGGCGACCAGGGTGGTGGTGTCCATGCCCAGGTTCGCCAGGATGGTCGCCACCGCGAGCGGGTGGGTGATGTACGGGTCGCCGGACTTGCGGTACTGACCGGAGTGCCAGCGCGCCGCGGTGTCGAAGGCCCGCTGCAACAGCCGCGCGTCGGCCTTGGGGTGATTCTCCCGATGCGACGCGATCAGCGGCTCCAGCACCTCGCTGACCTGCGACGACTGCCATGGCGCGTTGAACCGGGCGAGCCGGGCCCGGACCCGCCGCCCGGTGGGCGCGTGGGACAGGGCGAATCCACTGGCCGCCGAGGAATCGCCGGCACCGTCTCCGGCACCGACGGCCGGACGAGCCGGGTCGGCGGTCGGCTGCGCCGCGCCGGACCCGCCACCCGACGCCGGTACGGCGCCGTTGCGGTCGGTCAGCGAGCCCTCCGCGTCACCTGTCGGGTGCACCGTGCCCTCCACCGGAGGGACGACCTCGTGGGACACCGGCCTCCTCACCGCTCGCCGCGACGACACCGACCGTGCGCCGGCCGGTCTGGTCTAACGCCGCACAGACGGGTCACCGCCCGGTCAGCAATGGGCAATGCTACCCCCACCCGGGGTGCCGTGCCGCTCCGCCGGACGGACCGTGCCGGGCCCGTCCGGGGTCGCCGTCGTCTCAAACGGTCAACAGGGCATGCACGGGACGCGGGGCCAGTCGGTCACGCCCGCCGAGGAACGACAACTCCAGCAGAACGGTGAAGCCGGCCACCGTGCCACCCGCCCGCTCCACCAGATCCAGCGTGGCCGCCGCCGTGCCACCGGTGGCGAGCACGTCGTCGACCACCAGCACCCGGTGACCGGCGGTGAAGGCGTCCTGGTGCACCTCGAGCGTGGCCTCGCCGTACTCAAGTTCGTAGGAGGCGGCGTAGGCCGGGCGGGGCAGTTTGCCGGCCTTGCGCACCGGCACCACACCGACCCCCGTCGCGTACGCGATCGCGGCGGCGACCACGAACCCCCGCGCCTCGATGCCCACCACGGTGTCGAAGGACTCCCGCCCGTGGTACGCGACGATCCCGTCGATCACGTCGCGGAAGGCGTCGCCGTCGGCGAACAACGGCATCAGGTCCTTGAACATCACGCCGGGCTTGGGGAAGTCGGGCACGTCGAGCACCCGGCTGGCGACCAGCCGGGCCACCTCCGGCCCGCTGTCTCCCCGTACCCCGGTGCTGTGGGTCTCCGTCACGGCAGTTCCGCATCCCTTCCACACGACGGCGGCGTCCCGCACACTGCTCGCACAGCATGCAGGACGCCGCCGGTACCTGTTCCTACCGGGTGGTCCCCGGCGTCCTCAGCGTCGCTTTCCGCCGCCCGGACGGTTGCCACCACCGGGCCGCCCGCCTCGGGCACCGCCGGAACGCTTGCCCGCCGGCCGGGCACCCACCTTCGGCGCGGCGGCACCGGCAAGGGCGCCGGCCTCCGCGGTGACCGGCTCCTGCTCCGGCTCCGGCTCGGCCGTGGCAGCCGCGCTGGCCTTGGCCGGGGTCTCGCCCCGGCTGACCGTGCTGCGCCGGGCCAGCACCCGCTTGTTGTGCGCCTGGATCCGCGGGTCACGGTTCTTGAGCACCACCAGCAGCGGGGTGGCCAGCGTGATCGAGGTGATGAAGGCCATCGCCATACCGACGAACAGCACCAGGCCGAGGTCCTTCAGGGTGCCCGCGCCGAGCAGGCCGGCACCGATGAACAGGATGCCGCCGACCGGCAGCAGGGCGACCACCGAGGTGTTGATCGACCGCATCAGGCTCTGGTTGACCGCCAGGTTGGCCGCCTGACCGTACGTCTGGTTGTTGTTCGCGGTGATCCCTCTGCTGTTCTCCTGCACCTTGTCGAAGACCACCACCACGTCGTAGAGGGCGAAGCCCAGGATGGTGAGGAAACCGATGATCGTCGACGGAGTAACCTCGAACCCGACGATCGAGTAGAGGCCGGCGGTGAGGACCAGGTTCGACACCAGTGAGAAGATCGCCGCGGCGGCCATCTGCCACTCGAACCGCAGCACCAGGTAGACGGTCACCAGCGCGAGGAAGACCAGCAGACCGAGCAGGGCCCGGTTTGTCACCTGGCTGCCCCACGCCTCGCTGACCCGGTTGCTGGCGATCTCCGCCGGGTCGATGTTGAACAGCCGGCCCATCTCGGCCCGGACCGCCTCGGCCTGCTCGGCGTCGAGCTGGGTGGTACGCAGCTCATAGAAGTCGCCGCCACCACCACCGACCTGCTGGGCGGTGACCACGTGGGCGCCGTCGCCCGCGCTGGTCAGCGCCTCGTTCGCACCGGTCTCCGCCCGTTCCATGGTGCCGACGCTCGTCGGCACCTGGAACGAGTTGCCACCCTCGAACTCGATACCGAGGCTGAAGCCCCGGAAGATGACGCTGCCGAGGGCGATCACCACAAGCAGCGCGGCGACGGTGAACCACATCTTGCGTCGGCCGACGATGTTGAGGCCGGCCTCGCCTCGGTAGAGGCGGGCTGCCAGACCAGTCTCAGCCATCTCAGGCCTCCTTGACACGCTGGTTGCGGGGCTGGGCCTGCTCCGACCGCGCCGGGAGTGCCCGGCCGAGGCCGCTGACCCGCGGGGACAGGAACGCCCGGCTGCGGGCGAGCATCGTCATGATCGGATGCCGGAAGAGGAAGACCACGAGCAGGTCCAGCACCGTGGCCAGGCCGAGAGCGAAGGCGAAGCCCTTCACCGTGCCGACCGAGACGATGTAGAGCACCAGGGCCGACATGATCGTGATCGCGTTGGCGGAGATGATCGTCCGGCGGGCCCGGATCCAGGCCCGGGGCACCGCGCTGCGCGGACTGCGCCCCTCCCGGATCTCGTCCTTTAGTCGTTCGAAGTAGATGACGAACGAGTCCGCCGCCACACCGAGGGAGACGATGATGCCGGCGATGCCGGCGAGGGTGAGCGTGAAGCCGATCTGCCGGCCGAGGAACACCAGCGCACCGAAGAGCAGCAGCGCCGACAGGATCAGGCTCAGGAAGATCACCGAGCCGAGCAGGCGGTAGTAGAAGAACGAGTAGATGATGACCAGCAGCATGCCGATACCGGCCGCGAGCAGACCGGCCCGCAGGTGGCTGGCGCCCAGGGTGGCGGTGACGTTCTGCTGTTCCTGCGCCTCGAAGGTGACCGGCAGGGCACCGTAGCTCAGGAAGCCGGCCAGCTCGGCGGCGTCGGCCTGGGTGAAGTTGCCGGTGATCTGCGAGTTGCCGGTCAGCACACCCTGGATCTGCGGCGACGAGACGATCTGCTTGTCCAGCACCACCGCGACCCGGCACTTGCCCTCGTCGCCGAGCGCGGACGCGTCGCACGCCTGGCCCTCGTTGTTGAACGCCTCGCGGGTCAGCGCGGTCCACTTCTCCTGGCCGGAGCTGGTGAAGTTCAGGCTGACCACCCACTGGCTGGTCTGGTCGCGCACCGCGCTGGCGCCGGAGACGTCGGTGCCGAGCACCTTCGCCACGTCCAGCAGGTTCTTGGCGTAGCCACCCTCGCAGGCGATGACCTGCTGCTCCGGGTCGGAGATCGACGCCGGAGGCCGGTCGTCGAGCTGGACGCAGCTGATCGTCGGCACGTTGAACTGCATCTGCGCCGGCAGCACCGCGACCTCACGCCCGCTCAGCTCACCGAACGGCTTGAGCTTGTCGGCAAGCGACGGGTCGGCGCTCAGGTCGGCAGGTGCCTGCAATCCGCTCGCGGCGGCCCACGCCTCCGCGCCGACCTTCTGCTCGACGGCGCGGCGCTGCTCCTCGATGGTCTGCGTCACCTCTTCGCTCGCAGTGGGCGCCGGAGTGGGCGACGGGCTCTCCGACGGTGTCGGCGTCGGCGCGCCACCGCCCTGGCCGCCGTTTGGCGACGGCGACGAGGTGGCCTCGGCGTCAGGCGTGGGGCTCGCGGTGCCCGACGGCGTGGCACCGGGGCTCGCCGTGCCGGACGGGGTCGCCTCGGGGCTCTCCGTCGGCGCCGGCGACGGGATCGACCCGCTGCCGTCAACGATCTTCAGCACCTTGCGGAAGCGCAGCTCAGCGGGGTTGCCGACCTCGTTCAGGTCGCGGTTCTCGCCGGGCAGGGAGATGACGATATTGCGGTCGCCCTCGGTGACCACCTCGGCCTCGGCCACGCCGTACGCGTTGACCCGGTTCTCGATGATCTGGCGGGCGCGCTCCAGGTTGTCGGCTGTCGGGGCCCGGCCGTCCAGGGTGTTTGTGGCCTCCAGCGTCAGCCGGGTACCGCCGACCAGGTCGAGACCGAGGCGGGGTTCGAGCCGATCCTTCCAGCCACCGCTGGCGCCGCCCGAGAAGAACACCAAAAGATAGAGGACGACGAAGATGGCCCCGAGCACGGCCAACTGCCGTCCTGGGCGCATCTGTCCCTGAGGTGGTGCCACGGCTGTCCTGTCTCCCTGTGGTCACGCCGCCGCGGGCGCGGCGGCGGGTCGGCCGGTATCCCCCAACCGACGGTCTGCCTTCCGACGGCGCCCGGGCTGGCGCCGCCGCCTCGGGTGGCCGACGCGGGCGCGTGGACCGGGTACGAGCCGGCGCGCCGGCGCCCGGCGCCGGCCTGCTATCCAATTGTCTCAATACGCGGTTCGAGGATGACACCCACCCGGGAACGCGTGCGGATGCCCCCCGTCCGAGCCACCGAGGGACCGGCGAACCCGGACGGGACTCGACGTCAGTCCTTGACGGAGTCGGTTTCCTCGACGGCCGACTCGACCGGGCGCTCCGCCGGGGTGACCACCCGGGCGATCGCCGGCCGGGCGAAGCGGGTCTGCACTCCGGGAGCGACCTCCAGCAGGACACTGTCGTCCTCGACACCGGTGACCGTGCCGTACAGCCCGCCGATGGTGACCACCTCGTCGCCCGCGGAGAGGTTGGCCTGCATCGATTCGGCCTCGCGGCGGCGCTTCTGCTGCGGACGGATCATCATGAAGTACATGACGCCGAAGAGCAGAGCGATCATGAGGATCGGCGTGAAGCCGCCCGCTCCGCCGCCTTCTGCTGCGTAGTACACGGTTGTCGACCTTCCCATTGGCCGCCGGACCGGCGCGTCGGCGCCGGAACGGAGGCGGATTTTCACATCCTGTACAGACCGCGGCGAGTCTAGTCGCTCTGCCTGGGAACGCCGAATGCGGCACAGATCACGAACAGATCACGGCTCGCCGATGTCCACCGAGAACAGATCGGGCGCGGACGGAGCTTCTGCCGCAAATGTACCATTCGGCGGATTACGACCCAGATGGCGCCAGGCAGCCTCGGTGGCCACCCGCCCTCGGGGCGTACGGGCCAGCAGCCCGGCCCGCACCAGGAACGGCTCGCAGACCTCCTCGACCGTGTCCGGCTGCTCCCCGACCGCCACGGCCAGGGTCGACAGCCCGACCGGACCGCCCTTGAACGACTCCACGAGCGCGGTCAGCACCGCCCGGTCCAGCCGGTCCAGCCCGAGGGCGTCCACGTCGTACACGGTCAGCGCGGCCCGGGCGGTCTCGATGGTGACCACGCCGTCGGCGCGTACCTCGGCGAAGTCCCGCACCCGGCGCAGCAGCCGGTTGGCGATCCGGGGCGTGCCCCGGGACCGCCCGGCGATCTCCGCCGCCCCGTCGTCGGTGATCGGCACTCCGAGGATCCGCGCCGAGCGGTGCAGCAGCGTCTCCAGGTCGGCCGGTGAGTAGAAGTCCAGGTGCGCCACGAAGCCGAACCGGTCCCGCATCGGGCCGGTGAGCAGGCCCGACCTGGTGGTCGCGCCGACAAGCGTGAACGGCTCCACGTCCAGCGGGATGGCGGTGGCACCGGGCCCCTTGCCGACCACCACGTCGACCCGGAAGTCCTCCATCGCGCTGTAGAGCAGTTCCTCCGCCGGCTTGGCGATCCGGTGGATCTCGTCGATGAAGAGCACGTCCCCCTCGGCCAGGCTGGTCAGGATCGCCGCCAGGTCCCCGGAGCGTTCGATCGCCGGCCCACTCGTCACCCGGATGCCGGCACCCAGCTCGGCGGCGACGATGTTGGCCAGGGTCGTGTTGTGCACGACCAGGTCATTCACCGTGAACGTGTGGTCGCCGTCGACCGTCAGGCACCGGCACTCGTGCAAGCCGACCGGCTCTACGGACACCACTCGGTCGGCCGCCAGCCGCTCTTCGAACCGATCCCGGCGCGGAGCCCACTCCGCCAACCGCCTGCCCCGCTCACCGAGCACTGTGACTCGCTGCACGAACCTGGCCACGTCGTCCTGGCTGGTGATGCTGAGCCGCCACGACTCGTGCGGTCTGCCCTGGTACCGGCCCCGCTTGAGCTTCAACCGTGACTGCACGCCCAGTCGGAGAAGCAGGTGCTGTACGTCGGCGAGCAGTTCCCGGGACACGCTGTAGTACTCGACCACCACGTCGTACCTGTCCCGCCCACGACGACTCACCGTCCCGTCGCAGGCGAAGTAGGCACCGAGAAACGCCGACACCTGCCAGGTGTCGCCCCGGAACACGAACGCCGGCACCCGCTTGGACCAGGCGTTCTTGCCGAGCAGGCCGTGTTCGGAGAGCCAGGGCAGCAGCCCCGAGATGCGGATCAGGGAGCTACGGGCGCTGTTCGGCCGAGTGATGTGGCCATATCCGAGACGATCACAGGTGGACCGGAAATCAGCCAGCACGTCATCGTCACCACCGGTGAAGGTCACCTGATTGGTCGTGCAACCGTCGCCGACGAGGTACCCGGCGAGGCGGTACTCGTCGGTGCTCTCGGTGCCGTCGGCGACGAGATCCGGCGACAGGACGTTCGCCACGAAATCACGATCGGTCAGATCACCTGCCTTGACCCACCCCTCCGGCGTCCAGAACGGGTGGTCGGGAGCCGCCACCACCTCCCGTCCGCTCGCCGTACGGATCCGGACGCTGTCCAGTTCCCCCTGCTCGTGCACGGCGGCCACCGTCGCGCCCTCACCGGTCCGGCTGATGACACGGTCTCCCACGACGATGTCACCGAGACGCCGTCGGGTGCCGTCCTCCAGCAGGACCAGAGCATCGACAGCGACCGGCTTACCCAAGCCAGGCGGCCCGGACAGGAGGATGTGGTCGGGTGGGGAGCCGCGCCGCATCGCGCCCTGGAGCAGCAGGTCGAGCTGGTCCCGGACGCGGTGCTGGGCGATGAACTCGTCAAGCCGCTTCGGCCGGACACTGGCCTCCGCGTCCCGTTCCGCGTCGTTGACGTACGCCGACACCAGTCCGCCGTCCGGGCCCGTCATCGGGTACGGCCCAGCAGCCGGATGGCCTGCTTCAACAGCACCGGCACCGGCGGGGTGGGACCGTCGACAGTCTCGGCGACGGCGGCCACGGCCTGGTCGGCCTGGCCGGCAGTCCAGCCGAGCCCGATCAGCGCCTGACGGACCTGCTCGGGCCAGCCGCCGCCGGTCACCCCGGCCGCGCCGTCGACACCGATCGGCACCGGGCCGATCCGGTCCCGCAGCTCCAGCACCAACCGCTCGGCGCCCTTCTTGCCGATGCCGGGGACCCTGGTCAGCGCTGCCGTGTCGGCGTTGGCGATGGCCTTGCGCACGGCGTCCGGGGTGTGCACGGCGAGCACCGCCTGGGCCAGGCGCGGGCCAACGCCGCTGGCGGTCTGCAACAGCTCGAACAGTGCCTTGGCGTCGTCGTCGGCGAAGCCGTAGAGGGTGAGCGAGTCCTCCCGGACGACCAGGCTGGTGGCCAGTCGCGCCGACTGGCCGACCCGCAGGTCGGCGAGGGTGCCCGGGGCGCACTGCACGGCCAGGCCGACCCCGCCGACCTCGATCACCGCGTGGTCTGGACCGGTGGCGGTCACCACGCCACGCACACTGGCGATCATCTCGCTCCTCCTCGTCTGACCCGGTCCGCCGCGGCGGCCAGTTTCGACCGGGTGCCGCCGCGCCAGACGTGGCAGATGGCCAGCGCGAGGGCGTCCGCGGCGTCCGCCGGCCGGGGCGGCTCGGAGAGCCGCAGCAGCCGGGTGACCATCGCGGTCATCTGGGCCTTGTCCGCCTGGCCGGATCCGGTCACCGCCGCCTTCACCTCGCTCGGGGTGTACGTCTGCACCGGCAGCCCGGCGCGCGCCCCGGCCAGCACGGCGATCCCGCTGGCCTGGGCGGTGCCCATCACCGTACGCACGTTGTGCTGGCTGAACACCCGCTCCACGGCCACGCTGTCCGGCCGGTGCTCGGCGACCAGCTCGGTCAGCGAGCGGTCCAGGTGCAGCAGGCGGGTGGGCAACTCGTCGGCCGGGTCGGTGTAGACGACGTAGTAGGCGATGAGCGTGCAGGGCCGTCCGGGCACCCCCTCGACCACGCCCACCCCGCACCGGGTCAACCCCGGGTCGACGCCGAGCACCCGCACGCCGCCTCCCTCCAGCCGCCGGGGCAGTACGTGTGTTCGACACCCTACCGATGCCGCCGCCACGCCGCGCCGCGGGACACGCCCGTCACGGCGGGCGGGACAGCAGTGTAGGGACCGACCACAGCGTGCGGTGGGAGTATGTGCCGCCACCCCATGTGCGCCCGACCACACAGCTCGTAACTTCATGCGCCATGACGGCAGAACCCGTGGCGGTCCCCCACGTCGTGAACGTCGACCTGGCCGGTCGTACCGCCCTCGTGACGGGCGGGGGCGGCGGCATCGGCCGGGCCTGCGCCCTGCGGCTGGCCGCGGCCGGCGCCACGGTCGTGGTGGTGGACCGCAACGTCGAGGCGGCCAAGCTGGTGGCCGCCGAGGCCGGCGGCCGGGCCGAGGGGGTGGACCTCGCCGACCCGACGGCGGTGGACGCGCTCGACGCCGACGTCGACATCGTGGTCAACAACGCCGGCCTGCAACACGTGGCACCGCTCCAGGACTTTCCCGTCGAGCGTTTCGAGTACATCCAGCGGGTGATGGTGGAGGCACCGTTCCTGCTGATCCGGCGGGCCCTGCCGCACATGTACGCCCGTGGCTGGGGCCGGATCGTGAACATCTCCTCGGTGCACGGGTTGCGCGCCTCGCCGTACAAGGCGGCCTACGTCTCGGCGAAGCACGCGCTGGAGGGGCTGTCGAAGGTGGTCGCGCTGGAGGGGGCGGCGCACGGGGTGACCGCCAACTGCATCAACCCGGCGTACGTGCGGACGGCGCTGGTGGAGAGCCAGATCGCCGACCAGTCGGCCGCCCACGGCATCCCCGAGTCCGAGGTGATCGAGAAGATCATGTTGGCCCGCGCGGCGGTCAAGCGGCTGATCGAGCCCGAGGAGGTGGCGGAGCTGCTGGCATACCTCTGCTCGCCCCCGGCGGGGTTCCTCACCGGTGCCTCGATCGCGCTCGACGGGGGCTGGACGGCGAATTAGCGCCGGCCACCCGCAGAATGTCGGTCATGTCGTCGCCGGTGGAGTTCCTGGAACTGCTCGCCCGGGAGGCGGCCGCGGTCGAGTTCGAGGGACCGCTGGTCGCGGCCCGCTCGGCCGGGCTGCCCGCCGAGCGCCTCGCCGAGCTGGAGCAGGCCAAGACGGTGGCGCTGCGGGTCCGGGCGCTGCTGGAACGCCGCCGCCGCCGGGAGAGCGAACTGTCCGGCCTGTACGACACGGTCAGCGACCTGGCGGGGCTACGCGACCTGGACGAGGTGCTGCGGGCGATCGTGCACCGGGCCCGGCACCTGCTCGGCGCGGACGTCGCCTACATGACGCTCAACGACGCCGAGCGCGGCGACACCTACATGCGGGTGACCGACGGCTCGGTCTCCGCCCAGTTCCAGCGGCTGCGGCTGCCGATGGGTGCCGGGCTCGGCGGTCTGGTGGCCCAGTCCGGGGCCCCGTACGTCACCGCCAACTATCCGCAGGACGAGCGGTTCCACCACACCCGGGAGATCGACGCCGGGGTGGGTGAGGAAGGGCTGGTGGCCATCCTCGGGGTGCCACTGCGGCTCGGCTCGACGAGCATCGGGGTGCTCTACGCGGCCAACCGCACGGCCCGGCCGTTCGCCCGCGAGGAGGTGGCGCTGCTGCTCTCGCTGGCGGCCCACGCCGCGGTGGCGATCGACACCGCCCGGCTGCTGGCCGAGACCCGCTCGGCACTCGAGGAACTGTCCTCGGCGAACACCACGATCAGCGCGCACAGCAGTTCCGTGGAGCGGGCCGCGGCGGCCCACGACCGGATGACCGCGCTGGTGTTGCGCGGCGGCGGGGTGGAGGACGTGGCCGCGGCGGTCACCGACGTGCTCGGTGGTGCGCTGCTGGCGCTCGACGCCGAGGGGCGGCGGCTGGCCCAGGTCGGTGAGATCGACGAGCCGGACCGGACGGAGATCGTCGAGGCGGTCGCGGCGTCGCGGACCGAGGGACGCAGCGTACGCCGGGGGGTCCTGTGGTACGCCGCTGTGGTGGCCGGCGCGGAGAACCTGGGCGTGCTGGTCCTGCGTCCCGAGGGCGAACCGGCCGACGCCGACCAGCGGATCCTGGAACGGGCGGCGCTGGTGACCGCCCTGCTACTGCTGTTCCGGCGGACCGTCGCCGAGGCGGAGGGGCGGGTCCGGGGCGAGTTGCTCGACGACCTGATCGCCCGACCGCTGCGCGACACCGACGCGCTGCGTAGTCGAGCCCGCCGGCTGGGCGTCGACCTGGACGCCCCGCACGTGCTGGTGGCCGTCGGCGACGACGCCATCGCGGCGACCGGCTCCGCCCGACTGCGGGTGCTCTCCTGGGCCACCACGTACGCCTCGACCCGGGGTGGGCTGGCCGCGGCGCGGGACGGTCGGGTGGCGCTGATGCTGCCCGGGCAGGACGCCGGCGGCAGCGCCCGGGCGGTGGCCCGGGACCTGTCCCGGATCACCGGTCGGCCGGTGACCGCCGGGGCGAGCGGCCCGTCGACCGGCCCCGGGTCGCTGGCCGCCGCCTTCCGGGAGGCGGACCGTTGCCTGACCGCGCTCGGCGCGCTGGGCCGGTCCGGGCAGGGGGCGAGCAGCGCCGAGCTGGGTTTCGTCGGGCTGCTGCTGGGGGCCGTCGACGACGGCGGCGACGCCGACGTGAGCCGGTTCCTCACCGCGACCATCGGGCCGGTGATCGACTACGACGCCCGGCGGGGTACCGCGTTGGTGCGGACCCTGGAGGCGTACTTCGGGGTGGGTGGCAGCCTGGCCCGGGCCGCCGAGCAGCTGCACGTGCACGTCAACACGGTGACGCAGCGCCTGGAGCGGGTCGGGCAGCTGCTCGGTGGAGACTGGCAGCGACCCGACCGGGCCCTGGAGGTGCAGCTGGCCCTGCGTCTGCACCGCCTGCGTACGCCCGGCTGACGACGACCACGACGGAGCGTCGACCTCGACGGGTTTTCACTGCTCATGATCACAAATGTGGCAGGATGTAGATCGTGCTCGCGCTGCTCCGCTCCCTGACCAGTTGGACCGTCTCCATCCCGGTCGCCGCTCTCCTGGTACTTGCCCTGACCTGGAACCAGCAGCTCGACGGCGTCATGGTGATCGTGGTCGGTTCGTTCCTGGCCGGCGCGGTGCTGGCGGCCGTCCATCACGCCGAGGTGGTCGCGCACAAGGTCGGTGAGCCGTACGGGTCACTGGTGCTCGCGGTTGCCGTCACCGTCATCGAGGTGGCGCTGATCGTCACGCTGATGATCAGTGGCGGGGAGAAGACGCAGTCCCTCGCGCGGGACACTGTCTTCGCCGCCGTGATGATCACCTGCAACGGCATCCTCGGCCTGTCGCTGCTGATCGGCGCACTGCGCCACCGGGTGGCCGTGTTCAACCCGGAGGGCACCGGCGGGGCGCTGGCCACTGTGGCCACCCTCGCGACGCTGAGCCTGGTGGTGCCGACGTTCACCATCGGTCGGGCGGGCCCGCAGTTCAGCCCCGCCCAGTTGACCTTCGCCGCGGTGGTGTCGCTGGCCCTGTACGGCCTGTTCGTCATGGTGCAGACCGGCCGACACCGAGACTACTTCCTGCCGGTGGGCAGCGAGGGAACGGCGCTGCCGGAGGAGGTGCACGCCGACCCGCCGTCGACCCGGCAGGCCATGGTCAGCGTCGGGCTGCTGCTGGTCGCCCTGGTCGCCGTGGTCGGTGACGCCAAGTCGGTCTCGCCGGCGATCGAGGCGGGTGTCGCCGCGGTGAACCTGCCGCCGGCGTTTGTGGGGGTGATCATCGCGTTGCTGGTGCTGCTGCCGGAGACGCTCGCCGCGGCCCGCGCCGCCCGCCGTGACCGCATGCAGATCAGCCTGAACCTTTCGCTCGGCTCGGCGATGGCCAGCATCGGCCTAACCATCCCGGCGATCGCGATCGCCTCGATCTGGCTCGACGGACCCCTGCTACTCGGCCTCGGCGGCACCGAGATGGCGCTGCTCGCGCTGACCGTGGTCACCGGAGTGCTGACCATCGTGCCGGGGCGCGCCACCCTGCTGCAGGGCGGGGTGCACCTGGTACTGTTCGCCGCCTTCGTCTTCCTCGCCGCCAGCCCGTGACCTCGGTGGCGGTCCGCGCTCTCGATGGCGGTCGTGGTCAGTGCTCGCCGAGGTGCTGCCGGGCCTCGCGTATCGCCTCCTCGGCCGCCGCCCGCTCCTGCGCGGTGGTGCCGCGCTTGGCAGCCAGCCACGCCCGGAGCAGCTCGACCGCGATCGGCAGGACCGAGATCGCCACGATGGCGATGAGGATGTACTCGATGTTCGCCTTGACGAACGGGATCTGGCCCAGGAAGTAGCCGAGCACCGTCACGCCGGTACCCCAGAGGATGCCGCCCACCACGTTGTAGATCACGAAGGTGCGGTAGTTCATCCGGCTCACTCCGGCCACGATCGGGGTGAACGTCCGCACGATCGGCACGAACCGCGCCAGCACGATGGAGCGGGCACCGTACTTCTCGAAGAACTCGTGCGCCTTGAGCAGGTTCTCCTGCTTGAACAGGCGCGAGTTCGGGCGCCGGAACAGCGTCGGGCCGACCTTCCGGCCGAACAGGTAGCCCACCTGGTCGCCGACGATCGCGGCGATGGTGATCAGCAGGCACACCAGCCACAGGGGGTACTTGAGGTACCGGCCGTCGGCGACCAGCAGCCCGGTGGTGAACAGCAGCGAGTCGCCCGGCAGGAAGAACCCGATGAGCAGCCCGGACTCGGCGAAAACGATCACCAGGATGCCGATCAACCCGAACGTCGAGATCAGCCACTCCGGATCGAGCCAGTCCGGTCCGAGGGCCAGAGTGGTCATGGGCGTCGGCACGAAGAACCCTCCGAAGGCTACGGTCGTATTGCCCGCATGCCTGCGGACGTCCGTAGTCTAGGCCCCGTCCGTAGTCCAGGCCGCGCCCGCGCCACCGACGCGCGACATCACGCATCGCTGGGGCGGATGCCGGCGAGCACGCCGTCCACGATCTTCTCGGCGAGCGTGGTCTCGTCGAGGTCGGGATGCCAGCGCATCACCCGCTGGATGAGCATCGGACCGGTGAGCATCGCCATGGTCACGTCGATGTCGAGGTCCGCTCGGAGGTCGCCGTCGCGCACGCCGCGTTGCAGGACCTCCCGCATCACCGCCCGGCGCGGCTCGATGATGTTCTGGTAGAGCGCGTGGTGCTCGGGACTGCGGTTCACCTCGGGCACCAGGCAGGGCATGATCCGTTCCGCCCGGGGGTCGATGGCGTGCCCGACCGCGCCGACAAGTGTGATCAGGTCCTCACGGACGGATCGCCCGGCCGGCTGCGGCACGTTGCCCTTCAGCGTGCGCAACGCGTCGCGGAGCAGCGCGTCCTTGCCTGACCAGCGGCGGTAGATGGTGGCCTTGCCCACCCCGGCCCGCGCGGCGATCGCCTCGACCGAGATCGTCTCGATGGTGCTGCCCTCCGCGAGCAGATCCAGGGTGGCCTCGATGATGGCCTCGTCGGCGCGGACGCTCCGTGGCCGCCCGGGTGGTCGTGCGGCGTCCGCCGTGCTGGTCATTGCCTCATTGTCCCTGCCGTGGTGCGGCACCGGCCAACTCGGGTTCGCCGATCGGCGCCGACCCCCCGGTCGGGGACCGGCCGGGCATCCAGCGCAGGGCCACCAGAATGCCGGCCGCGGCGACCAGCGCGGCGAGCGCCGCCGAGAGGTGCATGGCCGAGACGAAGGAGTCGTTGGCCGTGGCGACCAGTTGCGGGCCCGCCGAACCGAGCTGACCGGCCGCGGCGTACGCCCCCGCGAGAGACTCACCGGCCGCCTCGCCGGCTGCCGGCGGCAGATCCGCCAGGGCCGGCTCGATCCCGTTTCGGTAGCCGGCGGCCAGCACCGAGCCGATCACTGCGACGCCGAGCGCGGCGGCCACCTGCCGGATGGTGTTGCTGACCGCCGAGCCGACGCCGGCCTTCTCCCGGGGCAGTGCCGACATGATCGATTCGGTGGCCGGCGGCATGATGTTGGCCATCCCGACGCCCTGCAGGAAGAAGGCGACAAGCACCACCCAGATGGGCGTGGCGGCGTCGACGAAGGCGAACGCGCCAAGGGCGACCGAGGTCAGCACCAACCCCACCACCGACACCGCCCGGCCGCCGTACCTGCGGACCATTGTGGCGCTGCGCGGGGCGAAGGCGAGCTGGGCGACCGCGAAGGGCAGGAAGAGCAGGCCGGTCTCGAGCGGGCTGTAGCCGCGCACCAGTTGCAGGTAGAACGAGCTGAAGAACATCACGCCCATCGCGGCGAAGAAGACCAGGCCGATCATCGCCACCGGGGCGGCGAACCGGGGCACCCGGAACAGTCGGACGTCCAGCGACGGGTGGCTGCTGCGCCGCTCGTGCAGCACGAACCAGGCCAGCACCGCGACCCCGCCGACGATCGAGGCCCAGACCAGGGGTCGGCCGAAGCCGTGCTCGCCGCCGTCGATGATGCCGTAGGTGAGGGCGACCAGGCCGATCACCGAGAGCAGCACACCGAACGCGTCGATGCGGCCCGGCGCTGGGTCGCGCGACTCCGGCACCAGCACCGCGACCAGGGTCACGCCGAGCGCCACCACCGGCACGTTGATCAGGAAGACCGAGCCCCACCAGTAGTGCTCCAGCAACAACCCGCCGAGGACCGGCCCGATCGCCACCGCCAGACCGACCGCGCCGGCCCAGATGCCGATCGCCCGCGCCCGTTCCCGGGGGTCGAAGACATTGGAGATGATGGACAGCGTCGCCGGCATGATGGCCGCGCCGCCGACCCCCATCAGCGCCCGGGCCGCGATCAGCTGGCCGGGAGTCTGCGCGTACGCCGACAGCAGTGACGCCAGACCGAAGAGCACCAGCCCGATCAGCAGCATCCTGCGTCGGCCGGCCCGGTCCCCCAACACCCCGAAGGTGAACAGCAGCCCGGCGAAGACCAGGGTGTAGGAGTTGATCGCCCACTCCAGCTCGCCCTGGCTCGCCCCGAGTCCGTGCACCGGGTCCGCGAGCGTCCGAAGCGCGACGTTGAGAATTGTGTTGTCGAGGACGACCACGAGCAGGCTGATCACCAGCACCCCGAGGATCGCCCACCTCCTCGGGTGTCCGGTGTTCTCGTTCGGCTGCATCTCCGCCCCCGGTTTTCGATACGGTCCCGTCCGCGTCGACTCTGAGCGTAGAGCTTTTACGATACGGCACGGTTCCGTTTCGGTATGACGCCAGTCACAGCGCCGGGTCGACGACCGGGCTCTCCCGCAACACCCGGACAGCGGCGGAGAGCGAGTCCAGGCGCCGCACGGGTGGAGCGAGCGGTCCGACCCAGCCGGGGCCGGCCCCGTACACCCGTACACCCGGGAAGTCCCGGGCGAAGCGGCCGATGCGGTACGACCGGCCGGTCACCGCGGACTGGGACCAGACCGCGACGGTGTGCGGCCGGGCCCGGCGGACGGCGCTGGCCAACGCCGGCCACGGCAGCGCGGGCCCGATCAGCAGGCAGCCCCGGCGGCGTTCGCGCAACGCGGCGGCGAGGGCGTGCAGTCCGAGACAGTGTTCCTCCTGCTCCGCCCCGGCCAGCAGCACGCCGTCGGCGGGCGGGCCGACCGCCGGATCTCGGCGGAACACGTCCAGACCGATCCGGACGCCCTCGGACAGGGCGTGCTCGACGGCGATCCCGGCGGCGGTGCGCCCGCTCCGCACGGTGAGCACCGGCACGCAGACGTCGTCCCACAGCCGTACGACGCCCCACTCCTCGGCCAGTTCGACCACGAGCGCGGCGACCCGGTTGCCGTCGAACTCCTCGGCGGCGGTCGTCAGGCGCTTACGCGCGACCTGCACGACCTCGGCCGGCATCGGTACCCCAGACACCAGACTTCCTCCCGGATGAACAGCTCTCCACCGAGGAATTCGTCGGGACGCCGCGTCCCGGATGCGCTCGCCGGTGACCTTGACCGGGGCAGCTACGTTGATGATCAACTCAGCACGGCCGTTCCCGGAAAGGTCCCGTCATGCCATTCGGCTTCATCCTGGCGATCGTCGCCGCCGTCATCGCGATCATCGCCGTCGCCGTCGTCCTGCTCAGCTCGCAACGCCAGGTGCGGCAGATCGGAGTCCTGACGGCGGTCGGCGCCCTGGTCGGGACGGCGGTCCTCACCGTCGCATCGAGCGCCCACTCGGTACCGATCCGCTCGGTCGGCATCGTCACCAGCTTCGGCAAACCGACCGGCGAGGTCACCGGCTCCGGCCTGAAATGGGTCACCCCGTGGCAGCGGGTCGGCGAGTGGGACGCCGGGCGGCAGAAGTACGACCACATCGGCAGCGACCAGTGCGTGCGGGTGCGTACCGGCACCCTCGCGGACGCGTGCGTGGAGGTGCTTGTCGAGTGGCAGGTCCAGCCGGAGAACGCCCCGCAGCAGTTCATGGACTACAAGGGCGACTTCGAGAGCTTCCGGGGACAGCGGGTCGGCGTCCAGCTCGACAGCGCGGTCAACGACGCCTTCGCCACCTACAACCCGTTGGAGCGCATCGACTCGAAGACCGGCAACCTGAACGTCGACCTCAAGCCCTTCTCGGAGAGCATCAAGTCCAACGCCGAGGGACGGCTGGCCGACGACGTCGAGATCCTGTCGGTCACCATCACCCGGGTCAACCACGACGACAAGACCGAGGGCAACATCAAGGCGTTCCAGGACAAGCTCGCCCAGACCCGCAACCTCGAACAGGACCGCCTCAACGCCGAGATCCAGAAGCAGGTCACCGAGACCAACGCGACCGTCGACAAGGTGACCCGCTGCCTGGAGATCGCGGACAAGCACGGCAGCACGCCGGGCCTGTGCATCAACCCGGGCATCGTCACCGGCAAGTGACCCGGCGGGCCGTCACCGGGACGTCCCGACCGCGGATCAGCGGGACCGGCGCGGGGGACGTCCCGACCGTACGGCGGCCCCGGGCCGAGGGGGCGCCAACAGTGCCGCCCGCCCTCACCGGTCAGGTGATGAGGGCGGGCGGCGAGCGCCGGCCGCACACCGGCGAGCCGTCCGGTGCGGCGAGGACGGCGCGGTCAGGAGGTGAGCGCGTCGAGGGCCAGGTCGACGTCCTCGGTGGTGGAGTAGAGATGGAACGAGGCCCGGACCCGACCGGCCCGCACCGCCGCGCGAACCCCGGCACGCGCCAGCTTCTCCTGCGCGCCGGGCACCTCGACGGTGACGATCGCGCTGCGCCCGGTTGGCTGCCCCAGGCCGGTGAGGAACCGGTTGGCCAGCGCCACGTCGTGCGCCCGTACCTGCTCGACCCCGATCTCCAGCAGCAGTTCCAGCGCGGGGGCGGCGCCGACCCAGCTGAACCAGGCCGGCGAGAGGTCGAACCGGCGGGCGTCGTCAGCCAGCCGCAGCGGCGGCCCGTAGTAGGAGGCGTGCGGATCGCGACCCGCGAACCAGCCGGCGGCGTCGGGTCGCAGCCGGTCCCGCAACCCGGGAGCCAGGTAGGCGAACGCGGTGCCCCGGGGACCCATCAGCCACTTGTACCCGCCGGCCACCACGACGTCCGCGCGGGCCGCGTCGAACGGCAGCCAGCCGCACGCCTGGGTGGCGTCGACCGCGACGAGCGCGCCGTGGGCCCGGGCCGCCGCGACGATCTCGTCGTACGCGGCGACGGTGCCGTCAGCGGACTGCACCAGGCTGAACGCCACCAGGTCGGTGTCGGCGTCGACCGAGGCAGCCAGCTCGGGCAGCGGGACGGTGCGTACCTCGACGCCCCGTTCGGCCTGGACGAGCCAGGGAAACAGGTTCGAGGTGAACTCGACCTCGGGCGCCAGCACCCGGGCACCGGTGGGTAGCGCGGCGGCGACCGGCGCCAGCAACTGGGAGACGGTGGCACCGACCGCGACATCGGCCACCGGTACCGCGACGAGTCGAGCGAACGCCGTCCGACACCTATCGGTCGCCGTACCCCAGGTCTCCCACGAACCCTGGCCCACCCGCCACGCGGCCAGCGCGTCCTGCAACGCGTCCCAGGCCGGGTCGGGCGGCAACCCGTAGCTGGCGGTGTTCAGCCAGCCCGGCTGCGGTTGCCACAGCTTCTGCGCCTGCTCCAGTTCCACGCCCCGACGCTAACCGCCCCGCCGCCCCACCCCGAAGCGCCAATCCCACCCTCGTGGCCCCCACCCAGCCCGGGGGGTGGGGGTGGGGGGTCAGGTGACGTTGGCGGGGCCCAGGACGCTTTTGAGGTCGGCCATGAGGGCGGTGGTGGCGGCCACGCGTACGGGGCTCAGGCGCAGGGTGGTGGTGCGGGTGCCGTTGAGGAGTTTGACGTGCACCTCGGCGTCGCCGGGGTGCAGCACCAGGGTCTCCTTGAGCCGTTCCACGAGCGGAGGGGTGCAGCGGGTCACCGGGATGGTGAGGGTCACCGGCTTGTTCGCCGTACTCATGCTGACGTCCGGCAGGGACATGTCCATCGCCATGATGCGCGGGGTGTCGTCGCGCCTGTCGACCCGACCCTTGACCACCACGATCGCGTCCTCGGCGATGTACTGCCCGATCACCTCGTAGGTGTTCGGGAAGAACAGTGTCTCCACGCCACCGGCGAGATCCTCCAGGGTCGCCGAGGCCCACGCCCGCCCCTGCTTGGTGACCCGCCGCTGCACGCCGGAGAGGATGCCGGCGAGGGTGACCACCGCGCCGTCGGGCACGGTGCCCTCCTCGGAGAGTGCCGCGATGGTGGTGTCGGCCGCCGCGCCGAGGACGTGTTCCAGGCCGAACAGCGGATGGTCGGAGACGTACAGGCCGAGCATTTCGCGCTCGAAGGCGAGCTTGTCGCGCTTGTCCCACTCCCCCTCGGCGATGACCGGCATGACAGTGGTGTTCGTCGCCACCTCGGCGTCACCGAAGCCGGCGCCGAACAGGTCGTACTGCCCGACGGCCTCCTTGCGCTTGACGTCGGCGTACGCGTCGATGGCGTCGGCGTGCACGGTGAGCAGGCCCTTGCGGGGATGCTTCAGCGAGTCGAACGCGCCCGCCTTGATCAGGGATTCGATCGTCTTCTTGTTGCAGACCACCGCGTCCACCTTGGACAGGAAGTCGTAGAAGTCGGTGTACTCGCCCTTCTCCTCGCGGCACCGCATGATCGCGGCGACCACGTTCGCGCCGACGTTGCGGATCGCGCCGAGGCCGAAGCGGATCTCCCGACCGACCGGGGTGAACGGGCCGGCCGAGGTGTTCACGTCAGGTGGCAGCACCTGGATGCCCATCCGCCGGCACTCCGACAGGTACATGGCCATCTTGTCCTTGTCGTCACCGACGGAGGTCAGCAGCGCCGCCATGTACTCGGCCGGATAGTTGGCCTTCAGGTAGCCGGTCCAGTACGACACCAGCCCGTACCCGGCGGTGTGCGCCTTGTTGAAGGCGTAGTCGGCGAACGGGACGAGGATGTCCCACAGGGTCTTGATGGCCTCGTCGGAGTAGCCGTTGCTCTTCATCCCGTCGCGGAACGGGATGAACTCCTTGTCGAGGACCTCCTTCTTCTTCTTGCCCATCGCCCGGCGCAGCAGGTCGGCCTTGCCGAGGCTGTAACCGGCGAGCACCTGGGCGGCGCGCTGCACCTGCTCCTGGTAGACGATCAGGCCGTAGGTCGGGCCGAGGATCTCCTCCAGGGGCTCGGCCAGCTCCGGGTGGATCGGGGTGATCTCCTGGAGCCCGTTCTTCCGCAACGCGTAGTTCGTGTGCGAGTTGGCACCCATCGGGCCGGGCCGGTAGAGCGCCAGGACGGCGGAGATGTCCTCGAAGTTGTCCGGCTTCATCAGCCGCAGCAGCGAACGCATCGGCCCGCCGTCGAGCTGGAACACACCGAGGGTGTCGCCGCGGGCCAGCAGCTCGTACGTCAGCTTGTCGTCAAGTGGCAGCTTGAGCAGGTCCACCTTGAGGCCGTGGTTGAGCTCGATGTTCTTCAGCGCGTCGTCGATGATGGTCAGGTTGCGCAGGCCGAGGAAGTCCATCTTCAACAACCCGAGCGACTCACACGTCGGGTAGTCGAACTGGGTGATGATCGCCCCGTCGGCGTCGCGGCGCATCAGCGGGATGTGCTCGATGATCGGCTCGGCGGACATGATGACGCCGGCGGCGTGCACCCCGGTCTGCCGGATCAGCCCCTCGATGCCCTTGGCGGTGTCGATCACCTTGCGCACGTCCGGGTCCGACTCGTACAGGCCGCGGATCTCGCCGGCCTCGGCGTAACGCGGGTGCTTCGGGTCGAAGATGCCGGTGAGCGGGATGTCCTTGCCCATCACCGCCGGTGGCATCGCCTTGGTGATCCGGTCGCCGACCGCGTACGGGTAGCCGAGCACCCGGGCCGAGTCCTTGATCGCGGCCTTCGCCTTGATCGTGCCGAAGGTGGCGATCTGGGCGACCTTGTCCTCACCCCACTTGTCGGTGACGTACTTGATCACCTCACCGCGCCGACGCTCGTCGAAGTCGATGTCGACATCCGGCATCGAGACCCGCTCGGGGTTGAGGAACCGCTCGAAGATCAATCCGTGCGGGATCGGGTCCAGGTCGGTGATGCCCAGGGCGTACGCGACAAGGGAACCGGCCGCGGAGCCACGGCCTGGACCGACGGCGATGCCCTGCGCCTTGGCCCACTGGATGAAGTCGGCCACCACGAGGAAGTACGACGGGAAGCCCATCTGGATGATGACGCCCAACTCGTACTCGGCCTGCACGACGTGCCCCTCGGGGATGCCCTCCGGGTACCGGCGGGCCAGCCCGGCGAAGGTCTCCTTACGGAACCAGGACTCCTCGGTCTCCCCCTCCGGCACCGGGAAGCGCGGCATCAGGTTGTGGAACTCGAACATTCCGGCCGGGTCGACCCGCTCCGCCACCAGCAGCGTGTTGCGGCAGCCCTCCAGCCAGGCGTCGGAGTTGTCCACGCCGCGCATCTCGTCGGCCGACTTGATGTAGTAGCCGCTGCCGCCGAACTTGAACCGGTTCGGGTCGGCGACGTTGCTGCCGGTCTGCACGCACAGCAGCACATCGTGCGCCTCGGACTGCGCCTCGTGGGTGTAGTGCGAGTCGTTGGTGACCACCGGCGGAATGTTGAGCTTGCGGCCGATCTCCAGCAGCCCGTCGCGGACTCGCTTCTCGATGTCCAGGCCGTGGTCCATCAGCTCCAGGAAGTAGTTCTCCCTACCGAAGATGTCCTGGTACTTCGCGGCGGCTTCGAGGGCCTGCGCGTCGTGGCCGAGCCGCAGCCGGGTCTGCACCTCGCCGGACGGACAGCCGGTGGTGGCCATCAGGCCGTCGGAGTACTCGGCGAGCAGTTCAGTGTCCATCCGTGGCCACTTGACGAAGTAGCCCTCCGTGTACGAGCGCGAGGTCAGTGCGAACAGATTGTGCAGGCCGGTCTTGTTACGCGCCCAGATCGTCTTGTGGGTGTAGCCACCGCTACCCGAGACGTCGTCGCTCTTCTGCTCCGGCCGGCCCCACCGCACCCGAGACTTGTGGAACCGGGACTCCGGCGCCACGTACGCCTCGATGCCCAGGATCGGGGTCACCCCGGCGGCCATCGCCTGCTTGTAGAAGTCGTTCGCGCCGTGCATGTTGCCGTGGTCGGTCATCGCCACCGCCGGCATGCCCTGCCGTTTGACCTCGGCGAACAGGTCCTTGAGCCGGGCCGCCCCGTCGAGCATCGAGTACTCCGTGTGCACGTGCAGATGCGCGAACGAATCGCCCATGCGGAGGCCCCCCCGGGTCGGATGATCGAGTCGGTCGGGGGTAACCCTAACCCCGCCGCCGCCGGCCACTCCAGCGCGCCGCGCGCCGGGATCGGCGGCCCCGCCGCACCGCCCGACGGTCCGGTCCCGCCCCCGGTCGGCGGCGCCCGGTCCGGCCGCTGTCGACGCTGGCGCCCTGTCGGCTGGTGGACTCGGGGCCGGACACGGCGGCCCGGTCGGCGTAGCCTGAACGACCACCGCAACACCGTCGAACACGGGACGGCGCGATGACCCTCGCGGACGGAATCGACGACCTGGCCGTCGCCGCGGCCCGCGGCGACCGGGCCGCCCTGGACGCCCTGCTGGCGGCGATTCGCCCGGAGGTGCTGCGGCTCTGCGGTCGGCTACTGCCCAACCGGGAGGACGCGGAGGAGGCCTGCCAGGACGCGCTGCTCGCGGTGGCGCGGGGCATCGACCGGTTCGAGGGCCGCTCGTCGTTCCACACCTGGCTGTACCGGCTGACCGCCAACCGGGCCCGCTCGACCTACCGGGCGCTGCGCCGACGCTGGCTGATGGAGGCCGCCGGGACGCCGCTGCCGGACCGCCCCGACCCGCGCCGCACCAGCGTGGTCGCCGGCACCCGACTGGACCTGTTGGAGGCCCTCGACGCGGTCCGACCCGAACTGGCCGAGGCGCTGACCCTGCGTGACGTGCTCGATCTCGACTATCGCGAGATCGCCGAGTTGCTCGACGTACCCGAGGGCACTGTCAAGTCCCGCATCCACGAGGCCCGCCGGCAGGTCCGGCGGCGGCTCACCGGTGCCGGCTGACCCGGCCGGCCGGCACCGTCCGACGGCGCTGGCCCTGGCCGTCGTGCTCGTCGTGGGTGCCGCCGGTTGCGCCGACGAGCCCGTCGCGCCGCTGCCGGTACGCCCACCCGCCCCGAGCACCGCGCCGCCGCCGGTTCCGCCCTCTCCGCCGACGGCCCGGCCGAGCGGGACACCCGTCGTCGCGGCACCGACCGTCGGGACGGTCCCGAACACGCGACCGACTCCGGCGCTTCGGTCCCCCACCCCCGGGCGGAGCACCCGCACCCCGACGCCCACCGCGACCATGTCCGAGACCTGCCTCGGCGCGGTCCGCTACGAGCTGCCCCTGTCCGACCCCGGACCACTACCCACGTCACTCTGCTTCGCCACCGGCGGGGTGCTGCGCCTTACCGGCATCGGTCCGGGTGAGGTCACCGTCGACCGCGAGGACCTGGTGGACAGCCAGTACGAGGCCGGCGTGGTCGATCTCCGGTTCGTCCGGACCGGCACCGTGGACGTGTTCATTCCCCGCGAGGCGGGCACCCACGTGATCACGGTGGTGGTGCGATGACCGGACGTCGGGTCCGTACCCCGTCGAGCAACGCGTCGACGAACTCGTCACCGGCCCCGGGCGGGGGCACGACCTGCGCGTAGAGCAGCCCGGCAGTGCCCCGGGCGGCGGCCTCCACCAGCACCGGACGCCCGTACGGGCAGTCGAAGCGGGCGACCACCCAGTCCAGGCCACCTCGCCGTACCCGCCGTGGCGGCGTGGCGGCACAGTCGGCGTGCGGCTGCGCGGCGACGAACGTACCCGGATCGGTGTTGCCGGCGGCCGCCGACAGCCCGAGGAAGGCGCCCGGCACCCTCGGGTCGGTCGCCCACCGACGCGGCTCCGGCGAGATCACCAGCGCCGGTTCGAGCCGGCCGGACGTGTCGTACCGCCCGGCCCAGCCGGTGCCGGCCGCCCGCCAACCGTCCGGCAGCACGACGGTCAGCGGGCCACTCGTCGCCGTACCGCTGGGCGTCGCCGAGTCCGCCGCCACCGCGCCCGCCGCCGCCACCAGGACCACCGTCAGTGCGATCGCACGAAGCCACGGCGAACGGGCCCCACCCGCCGTCCCCGGACCCGCACGAGCCGGGACCGCAGAAGCCGGGGCCGTAGCTGGGGCGTCGACGGGGAGTGGGCCGTGGGCCGGCTCCGGTTCGGTGCCCGGGTTGATCGGATCCCGGGTCTGCCGCACCGCCTCCAGCAGTGCCGTGCGGAACGCCTCGGCGTCCAGGTATCTGTCGTCCGGGCGGCTGGCCGTGGCCCGGCGCAGCACCGCCGCCACGGAGGCGGACAGTCCCGCGTCGGCAGCGGAGGCGTTCGGTCCCACCTCGACAGCCGCGGCGGCGGTCGGTTCCGCGTCGCGGGCCGGGTGGGCGAGCAGTCGGAGGCCGAGCCGGCCGAGGGCGTACACGTCGGCCCGCTCGTCCACGATGGCGAGGGCGTCGTCCTGCTCGGGCGCCATGTAACCGGGGGTGCCGGCACGCATGGTGAGCCCGGACGCTACGGCGAGCGCCTTGGCCAGGCCGAGGTCGGCGATGAGCACCCGCTCGCCGTCAGCGGTCGAGCGGAACAGGATGTTGCCGGGCGACAGGTCGCGATGCACCACCCGGTGCCGGTGCAGCACCGCCACCCCGGCGGCGATCTCGGCGAGCATGGTCAGGGCGGTTGCCACGGGTAGGGGTCCGGCGGCCAGCCGCTCCCGAAGGCTGCCGCCGTCGGCCCAGTCCAGCACCGTGTAAGGCCGTCCGTCCGCCAGCTCTCCCACCAGGCGTACCCGGACCAGCCGGTCGTCCTCCAGCCGGCGCAGCAGCCGGGCCTCGTCCAGGAACCGTTCCCGGACGCGTATGTCGTGGTGCCAGTTCTCCGCCAGCACCTTGATCGCTACCCGGATGTCCAGCACCGGGTCGTACGCCAGCCAGACGGTCGCGAACGAGCCCACACCGAGCAACCGCTCCACCCGGTACGCCCCGATCCGCTCCGCCCCCACCACCCGCCCCTCCCAACCCCTCCCCACCCTCCCCCTGTCCTTTCCCTGCCACCCTCCCCCTCCCCCACCCCCACAGCAACCCCCTCCACCCAGCCCCGCGATCTTGCAGTTTTCGTCCCACCATAAAGGACATAAGACGCAAATCAGCGACCACAACTGCAAGATCGCGGGGTTGGGTGGGGGTGGTGGGGGGTGGGGCGAACTGTGGGGGTGGGTGGGGAGACGAAGGGAGTAGGAACTCGATGCCGAGGAGGCGATTTCTGTGCACCGTCTCGTGTATGTCGCAGTCGCGACCGTCCTGACCCTGGTCGGAGCCGCTCCCGCCAACGCCGCACCACTACCGCGTTCGGTCCCCTCGGTGGTGGCCGCACAGCCGCCGACCACCACCGCCGTGATGAGCGTGCGGGGTGCCGGGCCGTACCGGATCGGGGCCAGCCTTGACCGGCTCACCGCCGCCGGATTGATCGACTGGTCCGTCGCGACCTGCGACGGTGTGGTCGCGGCCGGCGCGACCGGCACCTGGGCGGGCGTCATCCTGTTGGCCTTCCGGCACGGCCGGTTGGTCGAGGTGAGCACCGCCACCGTCCCGCCCTACTCCCCCGCCGGAGCGGGAGTCGGTATGACCTTCGCTCAGTTGGAGACGATCTACGGCCCGCGCGGTGGCCTGATCAGCAACGACGCGGGCACCGCCACCGCGTACCTGGTGCGGGTGGGTGCGCGGGTGGAGTTGTTCACCGGGCATCCGATCCGGCCCGGCGTGGGTGCCTTCCAGGTCGGCCCGGCGTCCTTCGTGGAGCGCAACTTCCGGCAGGGCGGCGCCTGCTGAGGGTGCGCCATCGACAGGGTTGGCCTGCTGAGCAGGCGGGGCCGCGCACCCTGCTCAGGTGCGCGGCCCGACGGTACGACAACGCGGGGCACCCGGCGGACCGGACACCCCGCGTTGTCGGGCACGGGTGGTCAGTGGCCGGCCGTCAGGCTCGCCTCCTGGCGGGCCCGCTCGTCGCCGCTGACCGTGTGCAGTGCCTTCTCGCGGATGAACAGGACCGCGACCAGGGCGAGGAAGGCGATCGGCGCACCGATCAGGAACAACTCCGAGGTGGCGGTGGCGTACGCGTCCCGCACGATCCGCAGGATCGGCTCGGGCAGCGCGGACAGGTCGGGTACCTCGGTCGTACCGCCGCCGGTGGGGCTGGCCGCCGGCCCGAGTTGCTCGGTCATCAGGCTGGTCACCCGGTTGGCCAGCACCGCACCCAGAACGCTCACCCCGATCGCGCCGCCCATGCTGCGGAAGAAGGTGAGCACGGAGGTGGCGGCCCCCAGTTCGTGGGCGGGTACGTCGTTCTGCGCCGCCAGGACCAGGTTCTGCATCAGCATGCCGACCCCGATGCCGAGCAGCGCCATGTAGCTGAACAGCAGCGGCAGCGGAGTGTCGACGTCGATTGTCGACAGCAGCAGCATCCCGACGACCATCACCGCGGCCCCGGCCACCAGGTACGCCTTCCACCGGCCGTACTTCGTGATGAGCTGGCCGGCGACCGTGGAGGAGACCAGTAGGCCAAGGATCATCGGCAGGCTCATCAGGCCGGCGACCGTCGGTGACTTGCCCAGCGAGGTCTGGAAGTACTGGGACAGGAACACCGTGCCGCCGAAGAGGGCCACTCCGACCAGCATGCTGGCGACGGTGGTCAGCGCGATGGTACGGCTACGGAAGATCTTCAGCGGGATGATCGGCTCGGGTACCCGGGCCTCGACCCGGACGGCCGCCACCAGCAGTGCCAGACCGCCGAGGACCATCAGCGCGGTCCAGCCGGAGGCCCAGGCGAACTTGTGGCCCGCCAGCGAGGACCAGATCAGCAGGGTGGAGACCCCGGCGGTGATCAGCGCCGCGCCGAGCCAGTCGATGCGTACCTTGCGGCGGACGACCGGCAGGTGCAGGGTCCGCTGGAGCAGCACGATGGAGAGAATGCTGAACGGCACGCCGATCAGGAAGCACCAGCGCCAGCCCAGCCAGGACGTGTCGACCAGAACGCCGCCGATCAGCGGACCGGCGATGGTACCGACGCCGAAGACGGCACCGAAGATGCCGGCGTAGCGGCCCAGTTCCCGCGGCGGGATCATCGCGGCCATGACGATCATCGCCAACGCGGTCATACCGCCGGCGCCGATGCCCTGCACGACCCGGCTGACCAGCAACACCTCGACGTTCGGGGTGAGGCCGGCGATCAGCGAGCCGATCACGAACAGGCCCAGGGAGAGCTGGATGAGCAGCTTCTTGCTGTAGAGATCGGCCATCTTGCCCCACAGCGGCACGGTGGCGGTCATGGCCAGCAGTTCGGTGGTGACGATCCAGGTGTAGACGGTCTGGGTGCCGTTGAGGTCGGCGATGATGCGGGGCAGCGCGTTGGCCACCACCGTCGAGGCGAGAATCGCCACGAACATGCCGACCATCAACCCCGAGAGGGCCTGGAGAATCTCCCGGCGGGACATCCGGTCGGCACCCGTCTCGGGCGCGTCGATCGGCTCGGTCGAAGCTGTCATGAACCTTTCCTCACGCATGGTGCTGCCCCCGGCGCGGTCACGCCGGCGGTGGGAACGGAAGTCGGGGGCGGTCCGCGCGGCCGTCAACCGGTGCGGGGGTCGGGCAGTCCGGCGGCGACGACGGCGAACGCCTCGTCGAGCAGCGCGGCCAGGGAGCCGGTGCCGCCGTCGGTCGCCCACCGGATCAACGCGGTACGCAGGGCGGCTCCGGCGACCGCCACGACGAGTGCGGGGTACGCGTGCTCGGGCGGTAGCCCGGTTCGCGCGGCGATCGCCTCGACAAGCGCCCGTTCGGTGACCGCGTTGCCGGAGATCAGGCGAGCCAGCAGCACGGGGTACTGCGTCACCACCCGCATCCGCAGCAGCGACAGTTCGGCGTCGCCCTGCACTTCGGTGACGACCTCGGCGAAGCTGCGCCGTAGCGCCTCCAGCGCGGAGTGCTCGGCAGGCACGGCGGCGAGGGCGCGCAGCACGCTGTCCCGGTCGGCCTCGGTGTCACCGACCAGAGCGTCGTCCTTCGACGGGAAGTAGTTGAAGAAGGTCCGCGAGGAGACGTCGGCCGCCTCGCTGATCTCCTCGACGGTCACCTGGTCGAGTCCGCGTTCGGCGACCAGGCGCAGCGCCGCGGTGGCGAGGGCGGTGCGGGTCTGCCGCTTCTTGCGGTCGCGTCGGCCCAGCCGCGTCGGGTCGTTGGAGGTCACGGCAGAACCCTAGGACCAAACGTGCAGTCTCTGCAAAGTTTTAGATTGTGATGCAAAGCGCGTCGTCCAACACGATGTCGGGTCGTGGACATTATTGCGCGATAGACAACAGTGTGTGGCACACAGTATGGTGTGACACATGGTCAGCGATGACGTCCTACGGACCCACCTACAGGAGCTACGCCGGGGCACGGTGGTGGTGGCCAGTCTGGTCGCGCTGCGCCGGCCCGATTACGGCTATGCGCTGCTGCAACGACTCACCGGGCACGGCTTTCCGGTCGACGCGAACACCCTCTATCCCCTACTGCGGCGGCTGGAGGAGCAGGGGCTCCTGACCAGCGAGTGGAACACCGAGGAGAGCCGACCGCGCAAGTTCTACCGCACCAGCGAGTCCGGCGAGCAGCTGCTGCGTCGACTGCTCGACGACCTCGCCGCCGTACAGACCTCCCTCACCACCCTGATCGAAGGAGCACCCCGATGACCTCCCTGACCGACCGCTACCTGGCTGCCACCCTGCGCTCGGTGCCGACCGGGCGGCGCGAGGAGATCGCCACCGAACTGCGCGCCTCCATCGGTGACATGATCGACGACCGGACCGCCGCCGGGCAGGACGCCGGCGCCGCCGAGCGCGAGGTGCTGACCGAGCTGGGCGACCCGGCTCAGCTCGCCGCCCGCTACGCCGACCGCCGGCTACAGCTCATCGGCCCCACCTACTACCTGGCCTGGCAACGCCTGCTGATCCTGCTGCTCAGCATCGTTCCCGCCATCGCCGGAGTGGCGGTCGGGGTGGTCCAGGCCACCGTCTCCGACAACCCGGCCGGTGCGATCGGCTCGGGCGTGAGCGTCGCGTTCAACGTGGCGGTGCAGATCGCCTTCTGGGTGACCCTGGTCTTCGCGGTGCTGGAACGGCTCGGCACCCCGCTGGACCTGCCCGACTGGAGCGTCGACCAGCTTCCCGACCACCCCGTCGAACGGGACGTCACCCTCACCGACGTGTGCGCCTCGATCGTGTTCCTGGTCCTGCTCATCGCCTTCCTGCCGTGGCAGCAGTTCCAGTCCGTGATCGGTCCCGACGGCGAGCGCCTGCCGATCCTGGATCCGGCACTGTGGGGTTTCTGGCTTCCGCTGCTGCTCGTGGTTCTGCTCGCCAGCATCGGCCTGGAGATCGCCAAGTACCGCGCCCGCCGCTGGACGTGGCCCCTGGTCGGCGTCAACGCCGTGCTCAACCTGGCCTTCGCGGTTCCGGCGATCTGGCTGCTGGCCAATGACCGGCTGCTCAACCCGGAGTTCGTCGCCCGCTTCGCCTGGTTGCGCGACGGCGGCCTGGACACCGTCGCCCGGATCAGCATCGTGGTGATCGTCGCCGTCACGATCTGGGACATCGTCGACAGCGCGGTCAAGGCGCGACGTTCCGCGCGCTGAGCAGGAGCGGGTCTGGACCGGCGAACGTACGATGATCAGCGGAAGAACCGACACACACCGAGGGAGCGGCCGTGGAACTGATCATTGGATTGGTGTGCCTGCTGTTGATCGTCGTGGCGGTGGTCGGCTTCGGCGTCTCGATCTACAACGGGCTGGTCCGGGCCCGCAACGCGTACCGCAACGCTTTCGCCCAGATCGACGTGCAGCTCGTCCGGCGGCACGACCTCATCCCCAACCTGGTCGAGACGGCCAAGGGCTACCTCAAGCACGAGCGGGAGACGCTGGAGGCGGTGATCAACGCCCGCAACGCCGCCGTCAACGCGCAGGCGACGGCTGCGGCCTCCCCCGGTGACCCGGCGGCGATGCAGCAGCTCAGTGGCGCGGAGAACATGCTCACCGCCACCCTGGGTCGGCTGTTCGCGCTCTCCGAGGCGTACCCGGACCTCAAGGCCAACCAGAACATGATGCAGCTCTCGGAGGAGCTGACCTCGACGGAGAACCGGGTCGCGTTCGCCAGGCAGGCGTACAACGACGCGGTGATGGCCTACAACAACAAGCGCGAGGTCTTCCCCTCCAGCGTGTTGGCCGGGATGTTCTCGTTCGGCCCGGCGGAGCTGTTCCAGCCGGACGACCCGCAGCAGCGCCAGGCGCCGCAGGTCTCGTTCTGATCGGGCCGCGATGAACTTCTTCGAACGGCAGCGCCAGGTACGCCGGCTGTCGACCCGGCTGGTACTGCTGTTCGTGCTGGCCGTGGTCGGCATCGTGGTGGTGGTGAACATCGCGGCACTGTTCGCCTTCAACGCCACCACCGCCGATCCCGGCCAGCTCGCCGGGTTCGTGGCCATGGTCACCATCGCCACGGTCGCCGCGATCGGGCTGGCCGCCCTGGTGCGTACGCTCGCGTTGCGCGGCGGCGGCGGAAAGGTGGCCCGGGAGCTGGGCGGGGTGCCGGTACCGGCGAACACCACGGACCCGGAGCTGCGCCGGCTGCGCAACGTCGTCGAGGAGATGGCGCTGGCCTCCGGCGTACCCGTTCCCGAGGTCTATGTCCTGCCGGAGGAGACGGCGATCAACGCCTTCGCCGCCGGATGGACCCCGTCCGACGCCGCCGTCGCCGTCACCCGGGGTGCGTTGCAGCGGCTCAACCGCGACGAACTCCAGGGGGTCATCGCCCACGAATTCAGTCACGTCGTCAACGGCGACATGCGGCTGAACATCCGGCTGATGGGCCTGTTGTTCGGCATCCTCTTCCTGACCGTGATCGGCCGTGGGCTGGCCCGCGCCGGGGTCATCGGCGGCGGCCGGTCACGCGGCAACAACAGCGGCGGCAGCGCCGCCCCGCTGGCGCTGGTGGGTCTGGCGTTGCTGGTGGCAGGCTATGTGGGTGTCCTCGCCGGTCGCCTCATCCAGGCCTCGGTGTCCCGTCAGCGGGAGTATCTCGCCGACGCCTCGGCGGTGCAGTACACCCGCCAGACCCGGGGCATCGCCGGGGCACTGAAGAAGATCGGTGGCCTGACCGACGGGTCCGAGCTGAAGTCGCCGAAGCGCGACGAGGTCGGGCACATGCTCTTCGGCGAGGCGGCCCGGACGTCCTGGTTCGCCACCCATCCCCCGCTGGCCGACCGGATCAAGGCGTTGGAGCCGTCGTTCGACCCGGCCGAGCTGCAACAACTGTCACGGCGATGGGCGGCGGCGCCGCCGTCGGGCCGTCAGGAGGACGTGGCGATGGGTCTGGCCCCGGCCGCCGCACCAGGCCAGCCGGGCGCACCGGGCCGGCCGGCGGCGGGGCGGGAGACACCGGGTCGGGCGCGGCAGGCCCAGCCCGGGCCACCCGGGCGCGGCGAGCGGGTACGCGTCGCGCCGGAGGAGGTGCTGGGCCGGGTGGCCGCGCCGACCGAGAGCGCCTACACCCACGCCGCAGCGATCCTCGACCGGATCCCGGATCCGCTGCTCGATCGGGCCCGCGATCGGGAGGCTGCCGTACCGCTGCTGCTCGGCCTGCTGCTCAGCGCCGAGCCGGAGATCCGGCAGCACCAGTACGCCGCGGTGGCTCAGCGACACGGCCAGGAACTGGCCGACGGCGCGCTGCGCGCGGCGGACGACCTGGTCGAACTCCCCGCTGAGCTGCGGTTGCCGCTGGCCGAACTGACCTTCCCGGCGTTGCGCGAGCGTCCGGACGCCGAACTGGAGTCACTGCTGGCGGCCGTGTTCACGTTGATCCACGCCGACGGCGCGATAAACGTGACCGAGTACTGCCTGTCCCGGCTGCTGCTGGCTGAGTTGGAGGAGTCGCTACGGCCGGACTCCCGGTGGCGTACCGACCGGCGCAAGCTCACCGACACGCGCTCGGCGGCGGCCGCCCTGCTGGCCATCCTCGCGCAGGTCGGGCACCCTGACCGGGGCGAGGCGGAACGGGCCTACCAGGCCGGCGTCGGCACGCTGCTGCCGGACACCAACCTGCCGTACGCGCCGCCGGAGAACGGCGTGCTCGCCCTGGAGACCGCCTGGCCGGTGCTCGACGGGTTGCGTCCTGGCGACAAGGAACGGCTGGTGGCGGCCACCGTCGCGGTGATCAGCCACGACGGGATGATGACCGTGCCCGAGATCGAGTTGCTGCGGACGATCTGCGGCCTGCTGCACTGTCCGCTGCCGCCGATGGTCGGCGACGTCACCGGCTGACCATCGCCCCGCCCTCCCCTCCCCGTCCCCCGCCCGACCGCCCAGCGCCCATCCCTCGCCCGACCGCCCAGCGCCCATCGCCCACCGCCCATCGCCCATCGGTACGGCCCGACCCGCCGGTGCTCTCTGTCCTCGGTGGATCCGCACGAGAGCCGGACACAGAGAGTGGTTGTCACTCCGGGTCACGGCAACGCGGAAGACCTCTATCCCACCTCGCACGCTTTGCTCTGCTTCAACCTACGCACTGGTGCCTGAGCAGGGGCGCGGCAACGGTCCGCGGCCACACCTGCCGCACCCGCTGATACTTTCCGTGAGCATTGCGTCCGTTGAAGCAGAGCAAAGGGAGGGCAGGGGTAATGGTTGGGGAGGTGGGGAGGCACTGTTCGTGACGATCGGTGGGCGGACGGACGGCCCGATCTCACCCGACGCGTATGGCGATCGGCGAGGGGGATGGCATGCTGCCCAGGGTGACCACCGAGACCGCCGAGACCACCGACGAGTGGCGGCGGGCCGAAACCAGTGACGAGTGGCAGCGGCCGGGGCCGACGCCGGAGCAGCGCCGGCTGGACCTGTACGCCGGGCTGGCCGCCACGGCCCTGGCCCTGCTCAGCCTGACGTTGGCCCGCAGCACCGGGGCGTTCGTGCTGGGACCACCGCCGTCCGGTGTCGAACAGCTCTTCTGGACCGTCGCGGTGCCGCTGCCGTTGATCTGGCGACGCCGCTTCCCCGTCGCCGCCACGCTGGCCGTGTCGGCCGCGTTCATCGGTTCGCAGGTGCGCGCCGTCCCCGAGTGGCAGCTCTCCTCCTGGGCGCTGTTCATCGCCATCTACACGCTGGGCGCCTGGGGCCGGAACCGTCGGTTGTCCCGCCGACTGCGGATCGGTGTGATCGTCGCGATGTTCACCTGGATGGGGATCGCCTTGTCGATCAACTACCGCACGCTCACCGCGGAGTCCTTCGCCGACGCGGTCGGCCCGGTGCCGCCGGTGCTCGCCGCGATCGTCACCGGCGTCCTGGTCAACGCGCTGTACTTCGGGTTCGCGTACTTCTTCGGCGAGACCGCCTGGGTGGCCGCCCGGCGCGAGCACCAGGTGGCCGAGCAGGCGGAACGGCTGCGCCGGTCACAGGCCGAGGTACGCGAGCACGCGGTGGTCGGCGAGCGGGTCAGGATCGCCCGTGAGCTGCACGACGTGGTCGCCCACCACGTGTCGGTGATGGGGGTGCAGGCGGCGGCGTGTCGCCGGGTCTTCGACAAGGATCCGGCGAAGGCGCGCACCGCGCTCGCCTCCATCGAGCAGACCGCCCGCCAGGCGGTCGACGAGTTGCGCCGGATGCTCGGCGTGCTGCGGGCCGGCGACGGCGATCCGGAGGGCGCCCGGCAGCCGGCCGGGGTCGACCAGATAGCCGCCGTGGTGGACCGGGCCGGTGAGGCTGGGCTCCGCGCCACCCTCGGGGTGTACGGCGATCCGCAGCCGCTGCCGGAGTCGGTCTCCCAGGCCGCGTACCGGGTGGTGCAGGAGGCGGTGACGAACGTGTTGAAGCACGCCACCGGGGCGAGCCTGCTCGACGTCCGGGTCCGTTATCTGGCGCAGGAGATGGAGGTCGAGGTGAGCGACGACGGCCGGGCCACCCGGTCGGCGAACGCCGACGGGCTGGGACTGATCGGGATGCGGGAACGGGTCGCGACCCACGGCGGTGAGTTGGAGGTGGGTCCGCGTACCGGCGGTGGCTGGCGGGTGCGGGTCCGCTTCCCGCTGCCGGCGGGGAGTCCGGCGTGAACCCGATCCGCGTGCTCCTCGCCGACGACCACCACCTGGTGCGTACCGGCTTCCGGGTCATCCTGGAGATCGAGGACGACATCGACGTGGTCGGCGAGGCCGCCGACGGGGAGCGGGCCGTCGGCATGACCCGGGCGCTACGTCCGGACGTGGTGCTGATGGACGTGGAGATGCCCGGCATGGACGGGCTGGAAGCCACCCGGCGGATCAGCGCCGACGATGACGAGCCGGGCGGGCCGGCCGTGCTGATGCTCACCACGTTCGACCGCGACGACTACCTGTTCGCCGCACTGCGCGCCGGGGCGAGCGGCTTCCTACTCAAGAACGGCACACCGGAGGCACTTGTCGACGCGATCCGGGTGGTGGCCCGGGGCGACGGCCTGCTCGCGCCGGAACTCACCCGGCGGGTGATCGCCACCTTCGCCCGCCCGGGCAGCCAACCCGGTGATGACGTGGCGTCGGAGGCGGCACTGGGCAGCCTCACACCCCGGGAACGGGAGGTCCTGGTGCTCGTCGCCGGAGGTGCCAGCAACGCCGAGATCGCCGCCAGCCTCTACCTGGGCGAGGCGACGGTGAAATCACACGTCAGCCGGGTACTGGCCAAGCTGGGCCTGCGTGACCGGGTACAGGCGGTGGTCTTCGCGTACGAACACGGGGTGGTCCGGCCCGGCGGGTGAGCGTCTCCCCCGCGAGGTGGAGCCCGGATCTCCGTCCCGGGGCGGACGGCGAGCCATGATCCACAAATTAGCGTGTACGCCGTGACAAACGTGCTCCGTCTCGACGGCGTCGACCGCAGCTTCGGCGACCGTCAGGTACTCCGGAACGTGTCCTTCGACGTCGTCGCCGGCCGGATGACCGGCTTCGTCGGCGGCAACGGCGCCGGCAAGACGACCACCATGCGGATCATCCTCGGCGTGCTCGCCGCGGACGCCGGCCAGGTGAGCTGGCAGGGTGAGCCGCTGAGTCGGGACGTACGGCGTCGCTTCGGGTACATGCCGGAGGAACGCGGCCTGTACCCGAAGATGAGCGTCCGGGAGCAGGTGACCTACCTGGGTCAGCTGCACGGGCTGACCGCCGACGCCGCTCGCCGGGCCACCGACGGGCTGCTGGAGCGGGTCGGTCTCGCCGAACGGGGCAACGACCTGCTCGACACGCTCTCCCTGGGCAACCAGCAGCGCGCCCAGATCGCCGCCGCGCTGGTACACGACCCCGAGGTGCTGGTGCTCGACGAGCCCTTCTCCGGTCTCGATCCGCTGGCCGTGGACACGGTCGTCGGTGTCCTGCGGGAACGGGCGGCCGCCGGTGCTCCGGTGCTCTTCTCCAGCCACCAGCTCGATGTGGTTGAACGACTCTGCGACGACCTGGTGATCATCGCGGACGGCTCGATCCGCGCCGCCGGCAGCCGGGAACAGTTGCGCTCGGCGTACACCACGCCCCGCTATGAGCTGGTGGTGGAGACCGACGCCGGCTGGCTGCGCGACCACCCCGGGGTGAGCCTGGTCGACCTCGACGGCGCACGCGCCGTGTTCGACCTGGCCGCCGGCGCCGACGACCAGCCGGTGCTGCGCGCTGCGCTGGAGCGCGGCCCGGTCCGCGCGTTCCGCCCGGTCACTCCCACCCTCGCCGAGATCTTCCGAGAGGTCGCCAAGTGAACGTCATGCAGGCCACCCGCCTGGTCGCCGCCCGGGAGATCCGGGTCAAGCTTCGCGACCGTACCTTCCTGATCAGCACCGTCGTGTTCCTGCTGATCGCGGCGGCGGCGACGATCCTGCCGCCGATGCTGTCCGGCGGCCCGTCCACAGTGGCGGTGACCGAGGCGGCGGCCGGTCCGTTGCGGGCGGCCGGGCTGGAGGTGCTCGCCGTACCCGACGACGCCGCCGCCGAGCAGGCGGTGCGCGACGGTGACGCGGACGCCGCGGTCGTCGCCGGCCCGGCCGTGCTCGCCATGGACGACGCCCCCGGCGACGTCGTCTCCGCGCTGAGCACCGAACCACCGGTCCGGCTGCTGAACCCCGACGCGGTGGACCCGGTGGTGGCCTTCCTGGTGCCGTTCGCCTTCGCCTTCATCTTCTTCCTCACCTCGCAGACCTTCGGGGTGCAGATCGCGCAGAGCATCATCGAGGAGAAGCAGACCCGGATCGTGGAGATCCTCGTCGCCGCGGTGCCGGTCCGTGCCCTGCTGGCGGGGAAGATGCTCGCCGGTACGATCCTCGCGCTCGGCCAGATCGCCCTGGTGGCAGTGGTCGCGGTGGCCGGCATGGCGTTCGGTGACAACGGGACGCTGCTGTCGCTGCTCGGACCGGCGATCGGCTGGTTCGTGCCGTTCTTCCTGCTCGGCTTCGTGCTGATCGCGTCGATGTGGGCGGCGGCCGGCGCGCTCGTCAACCGGCTGGAGGACATCGGTGGTGTGTCGATGCCGGTACAGCTCGCGGTGATGCTGCCGTTCTTCGCGGTGATCTTCCTCAACGACAACGTCACAGCCATGCGGGTGCTGTCCTACCTGCCGTTCTCCTCACCGACGGCGATGCCGCTGCGGCTGTTCAACGGCGACGCCGCCGGCTGGGAACTTGTCGTCTCACTGGCCCTGCTCCTGATCACGGCGGTGGGGTTCCTGCTCGCCGGAGCCCGGGTGTACGAGGGCTCGCTGCTGCGCACCAACGGCCGCACCTCGATCCGCACCGCCTGGCGCGAACGCGAGACGCTGGGCTGAGCCGGCCGCTGCGGCGCCTCCGCGCTCAGGCAGCAGTTCCCCGAAGTTGCTGCCTCGGGTGCAGACGGTCAACGGTGGGGTGGGATGGCTGCCCAGTTGGCCGGCAGGCGGGGGACGGGCCAGGCGGGGTCGGGTTGCCAGGTCTGCCAGGACTCGTCCCACCAGCGTTCACCGGCGTCGAGCCGGGCGGCGATCCGGTCGCCCTCGGCACGGATCGCCTCGCCCATGCCCGGGTAGCGCCCCTCCACCAGCCGCTGCGCGAAGATCTCCACATCCTTGAAGACGTACCTGTCGGCGTCCGCCGCCCACCAGAGGTCCAGCTCGTGGTCGAGGGTGTCCACCCCGATCGGCGTACGCCGGAACGGGTCCTGGAGGTTGAAGTACCAGCCGGCGAAGGCGCGCTCAGAGCCGGACCAGAACACGTCGACCGAGTGCGCCTCGCCGGGCCGCTGAAGCATCAGCTTGCCGTGACCGGTCCAGCCGGTGTGCCCGGCGACCTGCCACGGGTGCCGGCCACACGGGAACTCACCAGACTCGGGAAAGCCGAACTCGGCACCGGGCGGCAGGTAGAGCGCGAGCAGATCGGCGGAATCCTCGACGCAGATCGTCGGGCAACCGAACCACACCTCGCCGCGCAGGATCTCCCGCCGCACCACCACGTCGCCCGGGGCGAAGCGTCCGCCAACCGGCTCCGGCGTCGGGGTCACTCCCCCGCCAGCTCCGGCCGATGCTCCCGGATCCACGCGGCCACATCCGCCTTCCGCCACACCTTGCCCATCGCCAGCACGGCAATGGGCTCCGGGAAGTTTCGCTGGTTGGCGATGACAGACGCGCGCTGCCTGGAGACGTTGCCCAGCATCTCGCGGATCTCCGACACGCCCACCAGCTCCATGTGTTGACAATGACAGCGCCGATCATACTCGACTCCGACAACTGCGCTGTCTATTGACGTTGTAAACAGGCTCTGCCACCATGACGAGATGAGCGCGTCGCCTTCCTCTTCCCAGCTGAGACAGCCGCTGAGTCGGTTGCATCGGGTGCATCGGCACCTGCCTCGGCGGCCCGACTGGTCCTGCGGGGCGTGTACCGCCGCCTGGCCGTGCCCGACGGCCCGGATGCTGCTGCGCCACGAGTACGGCCCGGACCGGGTCGGCCTCTCGATCTACCTGGCCGGTCAGTTGTTCGACGCCACCGGGGATCTGCTCTGGCTGGCCGCTGGTCGGCCGCCGCCGCCGGCCGAGTTGTTCGACCGCTTCCTGGGCTGGGCCGCTCCTCGGCTCAACGGCCTGGCACGCCCGCGAGTGTCACACCCCGACGGTAGAAATCCAGCACCCCTGGACACGAGGAGCACGATCATGGACGTACGGGATGCGGCCCGACGGTGGGCGGACGCCTGGGCCCAGGGCTGGCCGGCCCGGGACGTGGCGAGGATCGTCGACCTCCAGGCGGAGGACGGTGACCACTGGGCGTCGATGTTCCGCCCGTACCGGGGCCGGGCCGGGCTCCGGGCATACGTGGCGGAGTGTTTCGGCGAGGAGACCCGGCCGGCGGAGGTCTGGTTCGGCGAACCACGGGTCGACGGCGACACGGCCACCATCGAGTACTGGGCGGTCACCTACCCGTACGACGAGCCGGTCACCATCTCCGGCTGCACTGTGGTCCGCTTCGACGCCGACGGCCTGGCCACCGAGTCCCGCGACTACTCCCACAGCACCGAGGGCAGGTTCCTCCCACCCACCACCCTCTTTCCCTGACCTCGCCGGACGGGGTCGACAGGCGAGCGGCCCCGTAGCCTCAGCTCTCGGGCAGCGTGCGCATGGTGCGCAGCGGGGAGAAGACGACCCAGAGCACCCCGAGCAGGGCTCCGAGACTGGCGATCCAGAGGGCGGGCCGTACCCCGATCGCAGCGCCGAGGGTCCCGCCGAGCACGGCACCGATCGGCCGGATGCCGTAGTTGACGGTGCGGCGGAAACCGGAGACCACGGCGAGCATCGCCACAGGTGTGGCGGCGATCTGCACCGATCCGACGGCGATGTCGAGGACCATGACGCCCAGCGCGGCGACGAACTCGGCGACGAACAGCAGCGCGAGCACCAGCGGCTGCGGCCCGGTGGCCAGCGGCACGAGGATCAGTGGAGCCGGGAAGGCGACGAAACCGAGGAGGACCGCGGGGCCGATGCCGATCCGGCGGCTGACCGGGCCGGTGACTGCCGCGCCGAGCAGTCCACCGAACGAGCCGGCCCCGATGATCAGGCCCAGCACGCCCGGGGACACCTCCAGACTGGTGGTCACGTAGAGCACGAAGAGCGCGGCGAACATGTAGTTGAACAGGTTGAGCGTGGTGGTGCCGAGCAGGGTCGCCCGCAGGATCGCCGAGCGGACCACGTACCGCACGCCGGCGGCCATGCCCCGGCCGGGTCCGCTCGCCACGGGATGCTCGGTGACCGTCATCCGGGCCAGGAAGACCGCCGAGGTCAGGTAGGTGAGCACCCCGGATAAGAGTGCGACCGGGGCGGTGAGCACCTGCACGAGCACGCCACCGATGCTCGGGCCGGCCACGTGCGACATGGCCCTGCTGCCGTTGATCAGACTGTTGGCGTCCACGTAGTCGGACCGTCGGACCAGGGTGGCGAACAGGCTGACGTGCGCCACCTCGAAGAACATCGAGAGGACGCCGATCAGGAAGGTGACGGCACAGAGCAGCGGCAGGTTCAGCACGCCCGCCCACCACAGCAGCGGCACGGCCAGCAGCAGGCCCGCCCGACCGACGTCGGCGACGATCATTACCTGGCGGCGGCGGGGATACCGGTCCACCCAGGCGCCGGCCGGCATGGAGAAGAACAGGTTCGGCAGCAGCGAGGCGGCGGTCAGGTAGCCCATCTCGGCGGGTCCGGCGCCGAAGGCGAGCACGGCCAGCAGCGGCACGGCGAGCACGATGATCTGGTCGCCGAAGAGCGAGACGGTCTGCGCGGACCAGTAGCGGCGGAAGGCCGCCCGCCGAAGCAGCCGTGGGATGCGTGGCCGGCGCGGCGGCGCCGGGTCGGTCAGGGCGAGAGTTTCGGTCACGGCCCGTCTCCGCCCGCTGTCCTTTCCGGGGGTACGGCTGCACGCGGTAGCGCCATCTGGACGAAGGTCACCGGGCGGGACCCGGGTGGGCGTTTCGCCGGGTCGGCGATCCGTTCGTCGTACCGGGCCAGCAGGGCGTCGACCTGTTCCGTGATCTCACCCAGCTCGGCGGCGGTGACGTGCAGCAACGCGTCGCCGAAGCCGGCCGCGGCGCGCCACTCGGCGGGCTCGTCGGCGCGGATCGCGAGGTAGTCCTGTGCGCGTTGCAGGTAGATGCCGACCATCACGCTGTTGATCTGGTCCGTGGCGGCCCGCATGTCCGGGTCGTCGGAGTCGTCGTCCCAGGAGGTGTACTGCGTGGTGGCCCGCCAGGGCCGTTCCCGAGCGTCCGCCCCGGGTACCCGTTCGGCGAACCCGTACTTGGCGAGTTGCCGCAGGTGGAACGAGCAGTTCGGCACGTTGTCGTCGAGCCGAGCCGCCGCCTGGGTCGCGGTCATCGGCCCTTCGCCGCGCAGCAGCCCGATCAGACGCATCCGCAGCGGGTGGGCGTACGCCCGCAGGGCACGCGGGTCGGTGACCTTGAGCGCGCGCCGAGGTGTCTCGTCAGCCATACAGTAGAGAATGCTTTAGAAAGATATCTCTAGCAACCCCTAGCGCCGGCTCCGCACTCGACCAATCGCGACAAGCGATCTGCTGCGCTCGACACGCCGGTGGGGAGCGGCTGAAGGCGACGAATGAAGAAGGCGCCGACCCGGTGGGGTCAGCGCCTTCGACTCGTACGCGGGGTCAGCCGACGGCGGCCATGACCTCGTCGGAGACGTCGAAGTTGGCGTAGACGTTCTGCACGTCGTCGCTGTCCTCCAGGACGTCGATCAGCTTGAAGATCTTGCGCGCGCCCTCCTCGTCCAGCGGCACGGTGACGCTGGGCACCAGCGAGGACTCGGCCGACTCGTACTCGATGCCGGCGTCCTGCAGGGCGGTCCGCACGGCGAGCAGGTCACCGGGCTCGGACACCACCTCGAACGCCTCGTCGAGGTCGTTGACCTCCTCGGCGCCCGCGTCGAGGACGGCCATCATCACGTCGTCCTCGGTGGTGCCGGCCTTGGGCACGATCACCACGCCCTTGCGGGAGAACATGTACGACACAGAGCCGGCGTCGGCGAACGAGCCGCCGTTGCGGGTCAGCGCGGTGCGCACCTCGGTGGCGGCGCGGTTGCGGTTGTCGGTCAGGCACTCGATCAGCAGCGCGACACCGTTCGGGCCGTACCCCTCGTACATGATCGTCTGGTAGTCGGCCCCGCCGGCCTCCAGGCCGGAGCCGCGCTTGACGGCCCGGTCGATGTTGTCGTTGGGGACCGAGTTCTTCTTGGCCTTCTGGATCGCGTCGTAGAGCGTCGGGTTGCCGGCCGGATCACCGCCGCCGGTACGCGCCGCGACCTCCACGTTCTTGATCAGCTTGGCGAACATCTTGCCGCGCTTGGCGTCGATGACCGCCTTCTTGTGCTTGGTCGTCGCCCACTTTGAGTGGCCGGACATCTGTTACCTCCGTTGCTACCCGCCGTCTGCATCGACCGCACCGAGCGCCCCGCTCCGCACCGGCGCACACGGTGGTGCCGGTCAGCTCTGGTGGAAGCAGTGGCGGCCAGATGGCCCTGCCGAATCTCGACAATCCTACCGACGTGCGGCGGGTGACCGTCACCCGCCGCACGTCAGCCGCCGGCCCGCTCTCCCCCGATCGACACAAAGCGGACGAAGTCACTCCCCCATGCCGTACGACCCCAGCACCGTGAACTCGGCAGTGCTGCGCTGCTCGCAGCGCTCGTCGAGCTCCGCCCGGAAGCGGCCGAACGACTCCAGCGACGGCAGCGGTCCGGGCAGATCCGGCCCCATGACGACGTCGATGAAGCTGAGCCCGTCGTCGAGTCGCAGGGTCTGATAGCGGAACCCGGGCGGGCGGAGCCGGGCCAGGTCCCGGTACACCGCGTCGAGCAGGGCCAGATGCTCGTCGAGGCGGTCGGCCCGGACCCGGTAATTGATCAGCAGGGTGTCCACGCTCATCGCACCGGCACCGCGCCGCGGCCGGCGTCCACCAGCGCGCTCACCATCAGGGCCACCTCGGCCGCACGTTGCGGCGCGGGTGCGATCCGGGCGGGCGCGGTCGGGTCGGTGGCGCGCTCGGCGGGCCACTGGAAATCGGTGAAGAGCTGCAACTCGACGTGGCCCGGTACGACGGCCATGCCCACCTCGCCCAGGATCACCCGGAGGTGCTCGGCCGCCTGCCCGCCCCCGCGAGCGCCGTAACTGAGCACTCCGGCCGGCTTGCCGCGCCACTCGGCATCCAGGTAGTCGATGGCGTTCTTCAGCACCGCCGGGACCGAGCTGTTGTACTCCGGGGTGACGAAGATGAAGGCGTCGTAGGCCGACACCACCGACGACCAGCGGCGGGTGTGGTCGTGACGGTAGTCGCCGAACCGGGCCGGCACCGGTTCGTCGAGCATCGGCAGCCGCTGCTCGGCGAGATCGACAAGCTCGACGGTCAGCTCACCCGCGCGCGCCGCCGGATGCCCGGCCATCGTCTCGGCCACCCATTTCGCCACCGCCGGGCCGCGCCGCCCCGGGCGGCTGCTGCCCACGACCAGGCCCACCGTGATCGGTCCGTTCTCGTGCGTTCTGTTCATGACCCGATCCCACAGCCGCCGGCGACACTCGGGGAGACCGGCGTGAGGGTAGCCCTGGTGGGGACATGCTCCGGGACGGCGATCGGGGCAGACTGGACGCGTGATGGACGGCGAGTTGGGCGCGTTCCTCCGCAGCCGCCGGGAGGCGCTGCGGCCCGAGCAGGTGGGGTTGCCGACCAACGGCCGGCGGCGTACACCGGGCCTGCGGCGTGCGGAGTTGGCCACGTTGGCCCAGGTCAGCGTGGAGTACCTGACCCGGCTCGAACAGGGCCGGGACACCCGCCCGTCGCCCGGCATCCTCGCCGCGCTGGCCGAGGCGCTGCGGCTCGATGACGCCGACCGGCGGCACCTTCAGCAACTCGCGTCGGTCGACCAACGCCGGGAACTGTGCGCGGGTGGGCGGCCGTTCGTGTCGCGTACCGTCCGTCCGCAGGTCCGGACGCTGCTGGAGGCGCTGCGCGACCGACCGGCGTACCTGCTCAACCGGCTCGGCGACGTGCTGGCCTGGAACGAGTCGTTCGACCGGTTGGCCCGCCCGCTGGGGCTGCTCGACGACGAGCAGCCCAACCTCGTGTGGTTCATCTTCGCCGACGAACGGGCACCGGAGCACTTTCCCGACTGGGCCGACCTCGCCGACCAGCAGGTCGCCGACCTGCACCGGTTGCGCGGGGGCGACCCGGCCACCGACGCGTTCGCCGAACGGCTCGACCGTACCGTCGGGGTACCGTTCCGGTCCCGGTGGCAGCGCCGGCCGGTCGCGGTGCAGTCCAGCGGGGTGCGCTGGCTGCGGCATCCGGAGGTGGGGCCGCTGCGACTGTCGTACGAGACGCTGGAGCTCGCCGACGACCAGCAGCGACTGGTGGTGCAGCAGCCCGCCGACGCGGACAGCGCCGCGGCGCTGGACCGCCTGCTGGGCCGCCGCCCCGGCGGTCTCCGCTCGGTCGCCGGCTGAAGCCAAGACACAACCACCCGCCCCACCGCCCCCGCCGCGCCGCCGCGCCGCCGCGAAGATCCGAGCAGTTTCAGGGATGTTGCTGCCTCGAAGCGAGTTGAGGCAGCAACATCCCCGAAGTTGCTGCCTCACGTGGCCCGGCGGGCGGGGCAGGGTCAGCGGGGGGCGCGGACCAGGTCGACGAAGTAGGCGTGCAGGCGGGGGTCGCCGGTGAGTTCCGGGTGGAACGAGGTGGCCAGCAGGTTGCCCTGGCGGACGGCGACGATCCGGCCGGTGGCCGGGCCGGCGGTGACCGTGCCCAGCACCTCGACGCCGTCACCGACCCGCTCGACCCAGGGCGCGCGGATGAAGACCGCGTGCAGCGGCCCACCCGGAATGCCGGTGATCTCCACCGGTGCCTCGAAGGAGTCGACCTGCCGGCCGAACGCGTTGCGGCGGACGGTCATCGCGATGCCGTCGAAGCCGCGCTGGTCCGGTCGGCCGTCGAGCACCTCGGTGGCCAACATGATCATCCCGGCGCAGGAGCCGTAGACCGGCATCCCGTCCGCGATCCGCTTGTCGATCGGGCCGCGCAGCTCGAAGATGTCGACCAGTTTGCTGATCGTGGTCGACTCCCCGCCCGGGATGACCAGGCCGTCGACGGCGTCCAGTTCCGCCGGCCGGCGTACGGTGTGGGCCCGGGCGCCCGCCGTGGTCAGTGCGGTGACGTGTTCGCGGACGTCGCCCTGTAGGGCGAGCACACCGATGACGGGTGCCGTCACCGTCGGGTCACCAGCCGCGTTCGGCGAGGCGGTGCGGCTGCGGGATGTCGTCGACGTTGATGCCGACCATCGCCTCGCCGAGGCCGCGGGACACCTTGGCCAGTACGTCCGGGTCGTCGTGGAAGGTGGTCGCCTTGACGATAGCGGCGGCCCGCTGGGCCGGGTTGCCGGACTTGAAGATGCCGGAGCCGACGAAGACGCCCTCGGCGCCGAGCTGCATCATCATCGCCGCGTCGGCCGGGGTGGCGATGCCACCGGCGGTGAAGAGCACCACCGGCAGCTTGCCGGTCTCGGCGATCTCCTTGACCAGCTCGTACGGTGCCTGCAGCTCCTTCGCCGCGACGAACAGCTCGTCGGTCGGCAGCGACTGGAGGCGGCGGATCTCCTGGCGGATCTTCCGCATGTGGGTGGTGGCGTTGGAGACGTCGCCGGTGCCGGCCTCACCCTTCGAGCGGATCATGGCGGCGCCCTCGGTGATCCGGCGCAGCGCCTCGCCCAGGTTCGTCGCACCGCAGACGAACGGCACGGTGAACGCCCACTTGTCGATGTGGTTGGCGTAGTCGGCCGGGGTGAGCACCTCGGACTCGTCGACGTAGTCGACCCCGAGGGACTGGAGGATCTGGGCCTCGACGAAGTGGCCGATGCGGGCCTTGGCCATCACCGGGATGGAGACCGCGTTGATGATGCCGTCGATCATGTCGGGGTCACTCATCCGGGAGACCCCGCCCTGGGCACGGATGTCCGCGGGTACCCGCTCCAGCGCCATCACCGCGACCGCGCCGGCGTCCTCGGCGATCCTGGCCTGCTCGGCGGTGACCACATCCATGATCACACCGCCCTTGAGCATCTCGGCCATGCCGCGCTTCACGCGCGCGGTGCCGACGACCGGGGTGGCACCGGCGTTCGGGGAAGTCGTCTCGGACACGTTGTCGCTCCTCAGGCGTCCTCGGGAGGTGGCAGCGCAGATGCTACGCCCGGGCGAACGCCGCTCCGACAGCCAATCAGACCCGTGGTGGCCTGCTCTGTGGTCGCCGTCACCCGGTCCCCGGCCACGGTCGGGCCTGGTGCGCGGATGGGCCCGGCAGCGAGGCTCAGCGGCTGGGCACGTCGGCGGCGGGGATGGTGAGGGTCGGGTCGTCGATGTCGAAGTAGCGCGGCCAGGTGTGCCGGCGTCCCATCCGTAGCAGCCGCACCAGGGGCCGGCTGCGTGCCGATCGGGCGTCGCGGACCAGGTCGGTGTGCACCTGGCGGGCCAGGGCGAGCCGCCGGCTGGCGGCGATGACCGCCTCGCAGTCGGCGTCGGTGGGATCGAGCTGAACCGTCCGCAGCTGCCGGGTCAGGTCGTTCTCGGCCGCCTCGCGCTCCTCCGGCTGGGCGTCGAGGGCGATGCGCGCCGCCGCGTACAGCTCGACGCCGTAGCGGCGCTCGGCCAGCACCGCCGCGGCGGCGGCCCGGCGCAGCAGGTGGGCGTCCAGGGCGCGGGCGGCGAGCTGGGCACGATCCTGGAGCCGCTCGACCCGGCCGGCGGTCCAGATCAGGTACACCGCGACCAGGGCGACGACCACCGTCGCGCCCACCACCCACCACATGCCCGGCATCGTAGTGCTGCTCCCGTCCCTCCCGATCAGGTCAACCCCACCCACTCCTGGTCGATCACCCGCCCGTCGGTGGCCTCGATCGCCGCTGCGTATACCTCCAGAACCCGGCGGGCAACCACGGGCCAGTCGAAATTCGCCACCACCTGGTCACCGCAGACGGTCAGCTCCGCCCGCTGAACGGGGTCGTCGAGCAACTGTGCCAGCGTGGCCCGCAGCGTCACCGCGTCGCCGGTCGGGAACAGCCGGCCGGCCCGGCCGCCGTCGAGCACCCGGCGGAAGGCGTCCAGGTCACTGGCCACGACTGTGGTGCCGGCGGCGAGCGCCTCGGTGAGGATCATGCCGAAGGACTCTCCGCCGGTGTTCGGCGCGACGTAGAGGTGCACACTGCGCAGCATCCGCGCCTTCTCCTCCTCGGAGACCAGACCGAGGAAGGTGACCTGGTCCCGCAGGTCGGGCGGGAACCTGTCGAACAGGTCGTCCGGGTCGCCCGGACCGGCGACCAGCAGGCGCAGGCCGGGACGCTGCCGGGCCAGCTCGACGAAGGCGTCGCGCAGGATCGGGAATCCCTTGCGGGGCTCGGTGAAGCGGCCCAGGAAGCCGAGGGTGCCGCCGCTGCCCAGGTCGCACTCCCCCGGCCAGCCGGGCAGCGGCTCGACCCCGGCGAACTTGGCCACCGCCACCCCGTTGGGGATCTCCACCGCCCCGCCGTCCAGGTGCTCGACCTGCACCTTGCGGGCCAGGGCGCTCACCGCGATCCGCGCGGTGATCCGCTCCAGCACGATCTGGAGCACCCCCTGGGCGGCGGCGAGCATCCGGGACCGGGTCATCGCGGTGTGGAAGGTGGCCACCACCGGTCCCCGGGCGGAGAGCACGGCGAGCATGGACAGGCTCAGCGCGAGCGGTTCGTGCACGTGCAGCACGTCGAAGTCGCCCCGGGTGATCCAGCGGCGTACCCGGGCGGTGGAGACCGGCCCGAACGCGATCCTGGCCACCGAGCCGTTGTACGGCAGCGGCACCGACCGGCCGGCCGACACCACGTACGGCGGCAGCGGCGAGTCCTCGTCCGCCGGGGCGAGGACGCTCACCTCGTGCCCGAGCCCGATCAGCGCCTCCGCCAGGTCCATGACATGGTTCTGCACCCCGCCGGGTACGTCGAAGGAGTACGGGCAGACGATGCCGATCCGCATTGCGCCCGTCCCCTCAGTCCAGCCACATCCGTTGCAGCATGTGCCAGTCTTCCGGATGCCGGGCGATGCCCGCCGCGAGACCGTCGGCGATCAGCTGGGTCAGCGATCGGACCCGCACGTCGAGTGTGCCCGCCTCGGGCCCCGGCACCGGCAGCGGGCCCACCAGCGAGGCGCACGCCGCATCCGGTTCGTACCACATCGACGCCACGTACAGCGGCGCGCCGGTACGCAGCGCCAGCAGCGCCGGGCCGGCCGGCATCCGGGTCCGGCCGCCGAAGAAGTCCACCTCCACGCCCCGGGCGGAGAGATCCCGGTCGGCCAGCAGCGGTACCACCGCCCCGGCGGCCAGCCGGTCGGTCAGCACGTCGATCGCCGGGCGGGCACCACCGTTCGTCGGCAGGATCTCCATACCCAGGCCCTGCCGGAAGGCGACGAAGCGCTCGAAGACACCCTCCGGCTTGAGCCGCTCGGCGACGGTGGACAGCGGCCAGCCGTTGGCGGCGACCCAGGCCCCGGCCGCGTCCCAGTTACCGGCGTGCGGCAGCGCCACCACCGCACCGCGCCCGGCGGCGACGTCCGCGGCGAGGACCTCGGCGCGGTCCAGCCGGAACCCGTCGAGCAGCTGCTCGCGGCTCAGCGCGGGCAGCCGGAACGCCTCCATCCAGTAGCGGGCGTACGAGCGAAGGCCCCGGCGGACCAGGTCGTCGAGTTCGGCCTCGGGCAGCTCGGGCCCGACCACGCGGCGAAGGTTGGCGCGTAGCCGGGTGGCACCCGGGCCACGGCGGCGGTGGGCGCGGTCGGCACCGGCGGTGAACGCGGCGGCGGCGACCGGCCGGGGCAGCACACGGACCAGCCGCCAGCCGGCGACGAAACCGAACTCGGTGAGATTCACCGGGTACACCGCCCGGCTGTGCCGATCACCCGTGGCCGCCCGGCACGTCGACCTGCTGGGCCTGCCGGTACACGTGCCGCATCCGCTGGCCGACGGTGAACAGGGACACCGCCGCGAGCAGCCAGAGCGCGATCGGCAGCGCCACCGGGTGGACCAGCTCGGCGAGCAGGCCGCCGACACCTACGATCAGCAGTCGTTCCGTACGCTCGGCGATGCCCACGTTGCAGGTCATCCCGAGCCCTTCGGCGCGGGCCTTGACGTACGACACGAGCCCACCCGCGGCCAGGCAGATCAGCGCGGCGGCCACGCCCGCCTGATTGCCCTCGGTGGCCAGGTAGAAGGCGACCGCGCCGAACACCGCGCTGTCGGCGACCCGGTCCATGCTGGAGTCGAGGAACGCACCGAAGCGGGTCGACCCGCCACTCATCCGGGCCATCGTCCCGTCGAGCAGGTCGGTGAGCGCGAAGACCGTCACGATCAGCGCACCGGCGACCAGATGGCCGCGGGCACCGAAGCCGAGCGCGCCGACGAGCACCCCGAGGGTGCCCGCGACGGTGACCGCGTTGGGGGACACGCCCGCGCGCAGCAGGCTACGGGCGATCGGCTCGACGACGCGGGTCATCCCCGCGCGGGCCGACACTTGGAAGATCTTCGCCATGGCGGTCCCACGATAACGGTCGGCGCTCGGCCGGCGACACCGCCCGTCTGACCAGCCACGCTCAGTCGGCGCGGCGGCCCGCCCGGAGAGGGTTGTGTCGGCCCGTCATCGGGTGTGAGATCGAGCCAGAAGGGTGACCCGGCTCACCCCGCCGCCTGTTGACTGCCCGGTTCCCAGCGAATCACCGGAGGATATCGCCGCAGCACCCCGCCCGGGCCGCATCCCCGTCGCGTGCGGCGGTCGCCACCCACCACCGGCTGAGGGAGGTGCGCCCGATGGCGCAGAGGAGTCAGGACAAGGGAGCCACCGGCGGCGTACCGGTGGTGACCGATCCCGCCAGGATCCGCAACGTGGTGCTCGTCGGGCACTCCGGGGCGGGCAAGACGACACTTGTCGAGGCGTTGCTCGCGGCGTCCGGCACGATCGCCCGGGCCGGCTCGGTCACCGACGGCACCACCGTCTGCGATCACGATCCGGCCGCCGTACGCCAGCAGCGTTCGGTCGCCCTGGCCTGTGCGCCGCTGCTGCACGACGGGATCAAGGTCAACCTGCTCGACACGCCCGGCTACGCCGACTTCGTCGGTGAGCTGCGCGCCGGGTTGCGGGCCGCCGACGCCGCGCTCTTCGTGGTCTCGGCGGTCGACGGGATGGACGCGGCCACCGCAGCGCTGTGGGAGGAGTGCGCGGCGGTGGACATGCCCCGGGCGGTCGCGGTGGCCCGGCTGGACCATCCCCGCGCCGACTTCGACGAGGCGGTGGCGCTCTGCCAGCGGGTCTTCGGCGACAACGTGCTCCCGCTCTACCTGCCGATGCTCGGTGACGACGGCGAATCCACAGTCGGCCTGCTGGGGTTGATCACGCGGCGGGTCTTCGACTACACGGGTGGGCTGCCGCCGCAGGTGCGTGAGCCCGACCCGGAGCACCTGCCGGCCATCGTCGAGTCCCGCAACGAGCTGATCGAGGGGATCATCGCCGAGAGCGAGGACGAGACCCTGATGGACCGGTACCTCGAAGGCGAGGAGATCGACGCCGGCATCCTGGTGGAGGACCTGGAGAAGGCGGTCGCCCGCGGCCACTTCTACCCGGTGGTACCGGTCTGCGCGGCGACCGGGGTCGGCATGGACGCGTTGCTGGAGGTGCTCACCGCCGGTTTCCCCGCTCCGCCGGAGCACGCGCTGCCCGCGGTGACCGGGGTGGACGGCTCCCCACGACCGCCGCTGACCTGCGATCCGGATGGCCCGCTTGTCGCCGAGGTGGTACGGACCACCATCGACAGGCATGTCGGGCGGGTCTGCGTGGTCCGGGTCTTCTCCGGCACGCTGCGCCCCGAGCAGACCGTGCACGTGTCCGGGCACGGTCTGGCCGAACGCGGCCACCCCGACCACGACGCCGACGAGCGGATCGCTCACCTCTACAGCCCGCTCGGTGCCACCCTGCGGGAGGTGGGCGTGGCGGTGGCCGGTGACATCTGCGCGATCACCAAGTCCGGCAGCGCGGAGACCGGCGACACCATCTCCGCCAAGGAGAACCCGCTGCTGATCGCCCCGTGGGAGATGCCGGAGCCGCTGCTGCCGGTGGCGATCGTGGCGAAGTCCCGGTCCGACGAGGACGCCCTGGCCCGCAACCTCGGCCGGCTGGTGGCCGGCGACCCGACGATGCGGCTGGAGCGCAATCCGGAGACCCACCAACTGGTGCTGTGGTGCATGGGCGAGGCGCACGCCGACGTGGTCCTCGACCGGCTGCGCGCGGGCGGGGTGGAGTTGGACACCGAGCCGGTGCAGGTGGCGCTACGGGAGACGCTGACCGTGCCGACCCGGGGGCACGGCCGGCACGTCAAGCAGTCCGGCGGGCACGGGCAGTACGCCGTCTGCGACATCGAGGTGGAGCCGCTGCCGCGTGGCAGCGGCTTCGAGTTCGTCGACCGGGTGGTCGGCGGCGCGGTTCCGCACAACTACATCCCGTCGGTGGAGAAGGGCGTCCGCGCCCAGATGGAGCGCGGCCTGGTAGCCGGTCATCCGGTGGTGGACCTGCGGGTGACCCTGGTCGACGGCAAGGCACACAGCGTGGACTCCTCCGACGCGGCGTTCCAGACCGCCGGGGCGCTGGCCCTGCGCGACGCCGCCGAGCGGGGGCAGCCGGCGCTGCTGGAGCCGGTCGACGAGGTGACGGTGCGGGTGCCCGACGGCAACGTGGGCGCGGTGATGGGCGACCTGTCCGGCCGGCGCGGCCGGGTGCTCGGCACCGAACCGGATCCGGACTCCGAGGGTCGTACCCTGGTACGCGCCGAGGTGCCCGCCACGGAGCTGCTGCGCTACGCCGTGGAGCTGCGGGCGATGACCTCGGGAGCCGGCACCTTCCGCCGACACTTCGTCCGCTACGACCCGATGCCCGCCCACCTGGCCGACCGGATCCGCAAGGAGCACAGCTGACCGGTGCCCCGTCCCGGACGGAGCCGACCTGCGTGACGGCGGCGTGGCCGGCTCCCGGGCGGCTCCCGGGCGGCTCCCGGGCGGCTCCCGGGCGGCTCCGGGGCAGCGTGGCCGGCTCGGCCGGCTCCGGGGCGCGGCGCGACCGGCTCAGCGCCCGGGCGGCGTAGGCAGCTCTGGTCAGGGGCGGGCGGTGGGGAGCATCGGGCTGGGCCAGTAGGGGCGGTCGGCCTCCCGCAGCGCCGCGGCACGCAGGGCGGCGAGCTGCCGCTCCACCTCGGCGAAGTGGTCGGGGGCGAGCGGGCCGAGGGCCAGCGCGGCGGCGTTCTCCTCCACCTGGGCGACGGTACGGCAGCCCGGGATCGGGATGGTCCGATCGCTGCGCGCCCAGATCCAGCCCAGCGCCCCCTGGGCCAGGGTGCGCCCGTCGGCGGTCAACGTCGCCCGGACCGCGTGCACCCGGCGCAGCCACTCCGGTGCCGGCCGCCCGCCCCGGAACCACTCCAGCCAGCCCGAGGTCACCCCCCGCACGTCGTCGCGGGGCAGGACCGACTCGGGACGGTACTTGCCGGTGAGCAGCCCCATGCCGAGCGGACCACGGTTGACGCTGGCCAGGTCGTACTTCTCGCAGACGGCGAGCAGGTCGGGCGCGTCACGCAACACCGACAGGCCGTGCTGCACGGCGGCGGCGTGCGGTGCGTCGTGCCCGAAGGCCGCCGCCCGGTCGGCCCGGTCGGTGCTCCAGCCGTACGCGCGGACCAGGCCGTCGGCCACCAGGTCCTCCAACGCGCCGATCAGCTCGTGGGCCCGTGCCACGGGCAGGTCGGCCAGGTGCAGCTGGTAGAGGTCGATCCGGTCGGTGTCGAGGCGCCGCAGCGAGTCCCACACCGCCCGGCGCAGGTACGCCGGTGAGGCGTCGGGCCCGATGGCCTGCCGGGTCCGCTCGTCGAACGTGTATCCCCACTTGGTGGCGATGACCGCCTCGTCGCGGCGGCCGGCCAGGGCCCGCCCGAGGACCCGTTCGCCGTGTCCCGCGCCGTAGCTGTCGGCGGTGTCGAAGAGCGTCACACCGAGGTCGAGCGCCCGGCGGATCGCCCGCACCGATTCCTCGTCGTCGACGGCCCCCCAGCCCAGCGGGATGCGCCCCTCGGCCCACGGGCCGGCGATCGCCCAGCAGCCCATGCCCAGGGCGCTGACCTCGATGCCGCTGCGGCCCAGCGTCCGCGTCGACTCCACCACCGGCGCATCGTGCCATCTTTCGGACAGACGTTGACGAACATCCAGCACGATCATCCGTACGGGCCCCGGTGTCGTACGGATCACCCGATGGGAGGCGGATCCGAGGCGGGTTCCGTCCACTCCCGTGCCACGCCGCGAGCGACCTGCGGCTGGCCCGGCAAGCAGGATCCGCGCCGCGCCCCCTTTGCTCTGCTTACCGATACGCATCGACTTCGCTCGGTGACCGCCGCGTGGGTTGAAGCAGAGCGAAGGGGGCGGACGGGAGGAGCGCCACGGCGTGGAACGAAGCAGGCACCGGGGCGCACACCGAGGGCTGCCGCCGCGCGGAGCCGGCACAGCCGAGCGCCAGCACGGGCAGCCGAGCACGGCCAGCCGGGGCAGCCGGGCACGGACCGCGGCGGGCCCGGGCGAGGACCGAGGCGGGCCCGAGCGGGGACCGGGGCGGCGCGGGGCAGTCGGGTCAGGCGGGCCAGGCGCGGGCGAGCAGGTCGCGGGTGTCGCCGAGCAACTGCGGCAGGACCTTGGTCTGCCCGATCACCGGCATGAAGTTGGCGTCGCCACCCCAGCGGGGTACCACGTGCTGGTGCAGGTGGGCGGCGATGCCGGCGCCGGCCACCCCGCCCTGGTTCATGCCCAGGTTGAAGCCGTGGGCGCTGCTCACCTTGCGGATGACCCGCATGGCGGTCTGGGTGAAGGAGGCCAGCTCGGCCGTCTCCGGCCCGTCCAGGTCGGTGTAGTCGGCCACGTGCCGGTACGGGCAGACCAGCAGGTGCCCCGGGTTGTACGGGTACAGGTTGAGCACCACGAACACGTGCCCGCCGCGCGCCACCACCAGGCTCTCCTCCGGTGGCCGGGCCGGGGCCAGGCAGAACGGGCATCCGGAGGGGCGCTCGTAACCGCCCTCCGGTCGGTCCTCGCCGGATATGTACGTCATCCGGTGGGGCGTCCAGAGCCGGTCCAGCCCGTCTGCCATGTCCCTGTCGGTGTGCTCCTCCGCCCCAGTCACACCGGCGATCCTACGGCCCCGCCCGAGCGTCACATCTCGGCGGAGGGGCCGGTGTTGGTCCGGGAGGTGACCACGTCCAGGACGTGGGTGACCGCCTCGGCCAGCGGTACCCCGTTGCGCTGGGAGCCGTCCCGGTAGCGGAACGAGACCGTCCCCGCCGCCACGTCGTCGTCGCCGGCGATCACCATGAACGGGATCTTCTGCTGCTGCGCGGTGCGGATCTTCTTCTGCATCCGCTCGTCACCGGCGTCGACCTGGGCGCGGATGCCCTCGGCGCGCAGCGCGGCGACGAAGCCGTGCAGGTAGTCGGCGTGGTCGTCGCGGATCGGGATGCCGACCACCTGCACCGGGGCCAGCCAGGCCGGGAACGCCCCCGCGTAGTGCTCGGTGAGCACGCCGAAGAACCGTTCGATCGAACCGAAGAGCGCGCGGTGGATCATGACCGGCCGCTGCCGGGTGCCGTCGGCGGCCTGGTACTCCAGGCCGAACCGCTCGGGCTGGTTGAAGTCGACCTGGATGGTGGACATCTGCCAGGTCCGGCCGATGGCGTCCTTGGCCTGCACCGAGATCTTGGGGCCGTAGAAGGCCGCGCCGCCCGGGTCCGGTACCAGTTCCAGGCCGGAGGTCTCGGCGGCGGTGCGCAGCGCCTCGGTGGCCTCCGCCCAGTCGTCGTCCGAGCCGATGAACTTCGGGGAGTCGTCACGGGTGGACAGCTCCAGGTAGAAGTCGTCCAGTCCGTAGTCGCGCAGCAGGTCCAGCACGAACGACAGCAGGGTGGTCAGCTCGCCGGGCATCTGCTCCCGGGTGCAGTAGATGTGCGAGTCGTCCTGGGTCAGGCCGCGTACCCGGGTCAGGCCGTGCACCACCCCCGACTTCTCGTACCGGTAGACGGTGCCGAACTCGAACAGCCGCAGCGGCAGTTCGCGGTAGGACCGTCCGCGCGACCGGAAGATCAGGTTGTGCATCGGGCAGTTCATCGCCTTGAGGTAGTACTCCGCGCCCTCCAACTGCATGGGCGGGAACATCGTGTCGGCGTAGTACGGCAGGTGGCCCGAGGTCTGGAAGAGCTGCGCCTTGGTGATGTGCGGGCTGTTGACGAACTCGTACCCCGCCTCCTCGTGCCGGCGACGCGAGTAGTCCTCCAGTTCCCGGCGGATGATGCCGCCCTTGGGGTGGAAGACCGCGAGGCCCGAGCCGATCTCGTCGGGGAAGCTGAACAGGTCGAGGTCCGCGCCGAGCTTGCGGTGGTCGCGCCGGGCGGCCTCCTCCAGCAGCTTCAGGTACGCCTTCAACCCGTCGCGGGTCGGCCAGGCGGTGCCGTACACCCGCTGCAACTGGGGGTTCTTCTCCGATCCGCGCCAGTACGCGGCGGCCGAGCGCATCAGCTTGAACGCACCGATCAGCCGGGTATTGGGCAGGTGCGGCCCCCGGCACAGGTCCGACCAGCAGACCTTGTCCTCGTCGGCGGCGAGGTTGTCGTAGATGGTCAGCTCGCCCCCGCCGACCTCCATCACCTCGGAGGAGTCCAGCCCCTCGCCCTTGACGTCGATCAGCTCCAGCTTGAACGGCTCGGCGGCCAGCTCGGTCTTCGCCTCGTCCAGACTGTCGAAGCGGCGACGCCGGAACCGCTGCCCCGACTTGATGATCTCCTGCATCCGCTTTTCGAGCTTGGCCAGGTCGTCGGGCTGGAACGGCTTGTCCACCGCGAAGTCGTAGTAGAAGCCGTTGTCGATCGGCGGACCGATGCCGAGCTTCGCCTGCGGGAAGATGTCCTGCACGGCCTGGGCCAGCACGTGGGCGGTGGAGTGGCGCAGCACGTTCAGCCCGTCCGGCGAGTCCAGCGTGACCGGCTCGACCACGGTCTCCTCGGCCGGACGCCAGTCCAGGTCACGCAGCACGCCGTGCGGGTCGCGGACCACCACGATCGCCCGGGGGCCGTTGGTGGGCAGCCCGGCCGCGGCCACCGCGTCGGCCGCCGTCGTCCCGGCGGCGACGACGACGGGGTCGGCCACGGCGGGGGTACGGGGTGCGGACACGGAGGACTCCTCGCAGCAGATGTGACGGATGGTGCCGATGCCGGCTCACTGATGCTATCGGGCCCCCGGGGGCCGCCGTCGTCGACACCGACGGCAGCCGATTGCCGCCACCGTTGAACCTTTTCGACCCCGGATCCGAACTACCAGGTGTGGCCGGAGCCGGTTCCGGCCGCGTGGACACGGATGGGAACCCAGATGGCGATGACGCACGGCGGCAGCCGTCGACGCCGGGGCGCGCTGGTGGCCGCCCTGGCCACGGCCGTGGTGCTGCTCTGGCCCGCCACGGCGTGGGCCGACGGGGTGACCTTCACCCCGGCCGAGGCCCAGCAGGGCAACGCGGTGAAGCTCGAATTCGTGGTGCCCGACGAACGGCCCGGGGTGCGTACCGAAAAGATCGAGATCAGGATCCCCGCGGACCCGCCGATCGCCGAGGTGTACCCGCTGTCGGTGCCGGGCTGGGCACCGACGATCACCACCCGCAAGTTGGACAGGCCGGTGGCGGGCATGCACGGCCCGGCCACCGACGTGGTGACCGCCTCGCTGATCTGGTCGCGGGCGAAGGGCGAGGCGGGCGAGGGCCCGGCTCGGCTGGTGTTCTCGATGGCACCGCTGCCGCAGACCGACCGGCTGGCCTTCGAGCTGGTGCAGACGTACGCCGACGGCCTCCAGGTGAGCTGGGGCAGCGGCCCCGGCCAGCGGCCGTTGCCGGCGCTGGCGCTGTTGCCGGGCGACCCGGCCTACCCGGGCGCCCACGGTGGACACGGCGCGGCCCCCGGCGGCGCAGCACCCGCGGAGGCCCCGCCCACCACCGCCACCTCCGACGGCGGTCCGAATGCCAACAGCCTGCTCGCCGCCGGACTTGTCGCCGGCCTCGGCGGCGGCGCGGTGGTGGGTTGGCTGATCAGCCGCCGGGGCCGCACCTCGACCGAGGAGATCGACAGGTCGGTGCTCGACGAGGAGCCGCCGGCAGCCGACCCCGTGACGCCCGGTTCCGACGCGGGCGAGCCAGCCGCCAAGGCGACCAGCACCCAGGCGACCGGCAACGAGGCGACCAGCAGCCAGGCCGGCGGGGCGCAGGACGCCAGCTCGGACGCGGTCGAGGCGGGCGCCCGGCGCTAGGCCCAGTCGGGTAGCGGCTCCCGGGCGGCCAACCAGTCGGCGGGCACGCCGCCGTCGGTGGCGACCCCGGTGTGGGCGGCGACGATCCCACCGGCGATGGCGGCGGTGGTGTCCACGTCGCCGCCGGCCTCGACACAGGCCCGGATCGCGGCCGGGTAGTCGCCCAGGTGGGTCGCGGCCACCCAGCAGGTGAAGGCGACGGTGTCCTGCGCGGTGACCCGGGAACCGTTGCCGAGCGCGTCCACCACCTCCGGCAGCGGACGGCCGAGCAGTCCCGCCGCCCGGCGGACGCCCCGGTGCACCTCGGTCACCGGGTCCACGGCGGCGGCGACGCTGGCGAGCAGGCGCTCCGGGTCCGGCCGGTCGCCGTCCAGCCGCGCCCGCACGGCACGGGCGGCGGCCACCGCCACCGCCACGGCACCGGCGATCCCCTCCGGGTGGGCGTGGGTGACCTCGGCCGATGCCCGGGCCTGGGCGACCACCCGGCTTGTCGAGTCGGCGAAGTACGCGCCCAGCGGGGCGACCCGCATCGCCGCTCCGTTCCCGCAGGAGCCCTGCCCGTCGAACGCGGACGCGGCGACCACGGGCCAGGGCGTGCCGGCACGGATCAGTTCGAGCATCCCCACCGCGCCGGCGCCGTAGCGGCGGGCCGGGTCGTAGTGGGTGGCGAAGGAGAGGGCCAGGCCGTCCTGGTCGATCTCGCCGTGCTCGGCGAGCATGGCGACCACTGAGCAGGCCATCTCGGTGTCGTCGCTCCACACCCAGGGGCCGGCGGGCAGCTCCGCCTGCCAGGACCTGGTCGGGCGACCCGGTACGAAGAACTGGGCACCGAGGGCGTCGCCGACGGACAGGCCGGCGAGGCTGTCCCGGGCCAGCGCCAGGCGGGTGTCCGGATAGAGGGTGAACGTCATGGTCGCACCAGCTTGGCGGGTTCCGGGGTGGGCCGCAATGACGCCGCACTTGCCGCCCCGAGTACCGTGCTTGGGTGGCCACCGTCCTCCTGGTCGAAGACGATCACGTCGTACGCGGCGCGATGCTTCGTTCCCTCACCGACAGGGGTCACGCCGTGCACGCGGTGGGCACCGCACTGGACGCGCTGCGCCGGGTCGCCGCGGAGACACCGGACCTGGTCGTGCTCGACCTCGGGCTGCCGGATCTGGACGGCTCGGACGCGTTGCGGATGCTCCGGGGCATCACCGACGTACCGATCATCATCGCCACCGCCCGCGACGACGAGCAGTCCGTGGTCAAGCTGCTCCGGGCCGGCGCCGACGACTACATGATCAAGCCGTTCACCGGCGCGCACCTGGACGCCCGGATCACCACCGTGCTGCGCCGCGCGGGCCGGGCCAGTCGCTCCGCCCAGCCCGCCGTGCACAGCGTGGGTGGGCTGCGGGTGGACGTCGGCGAGCGCAGCGCCCACCTCGACGGTGAGGCGTTGGCGCTGACCCGCAAGGAATTCGACCTGCTGGCGTATCTCGCCGCCCGCCCTGGCCGGGTAGTGTCCCGGCGGGAGCTCTTGGAGGAGGTATGGCGTCAGCCATCGGTCGGCGAGGACCAGACAATCGACGTTCACCTGTACTGGCTACGGCGCAAAATGGGCGAGTCCGCGGCGAAGCCGCGCTACCTGCGCACCGTGCGGGGGGTGGGCTTCCGGCTGGTGGCGCCGGACTGAGAAGGGCGCTGGCCCTGTTGACGGCCGGCGTGGGCACCCTGCTGGCACTTGCCTTTCTCGTGCCGCTCGGGCTGACCCTGGGCGGGCAGGCCCGTGAGGAGGCGATCGCCGACGCGGCCCGCCGCAGTGCGCTGGTGACCGGGGCCCTCGCGATCAGCACCGAGGCGGAGGTGGTGACCCGGGCGATCGAGGCCAGCGGCGGCGACCCGGCGACCCGGCCGGTGGTGCACGGGCTCGACGTGGACTCCTCCGCCGGCCGGGCCGACACGGTGCAACTGGAGCAGGCCCGGGAGCAGGGCCGCTCGCTTGTCGTCGACGTCGACGGCGGGGTGCTGCGGCTGGATCCGGTGGTGCTGGGCGAGCAGACCGCGGTGGTCGAGGTCTTCGTCCCGGACGCCGTGCTCGACGCGGGTGGCGGCGGCCGGTGGCTGTTGCTGGCCGGGGTGGCCGTCGCGCTTGTCGGTGCCGCGATGCTGGTGGTGGACCGGCTCGCCGCCCGAGCGGCCGACGCGAGCCGGGGTCTGGTCAAGGCGGCGCTCGCGATCGGCGACGGCGACCTGGGCGTACGCGTCGAGCCGCACGGCCCGCGCGAGCTGGCCGAGGCCGGCCACGCGTTCAACCGGATGGCGGAACGGCTGGTGGCGGCTCGCACCGAGGAGCGGGAGCTGGTGGCGGACCTGTCCCACCGGCTGCGCACCCCGCTGACCGTGCTGCGGCTGGACGCCGAGGCGCTGGAGTCCGACGACACGAGCGTGGGCTCGTTCAGCCAGGCAGAGCTGGACTATCGGCGCGGCATCCGGCGGATCCGTCAGGCGATCGTCACCCTGGAAGGTGAGATCGACGTGTTGATCAAGACCACCCGCAAGGCGGTGGCGACCGAGGCCGTTCCGGCGATGTGCGACGTGAGCGAAGTGGTCCGGGACCGGATGGTGTTCTGGGCGGCCCTCGCCGGTGACCAGAACCGCCCGCACCGGGTCTCCGGGGCCCAGCTGCGCATTCCCGCGCCGGTGCCCCGGGCCGAGCTGGCCGCCGCCCTGGATGCCGTGATCGGCAACGTGTTCCGCTACACCCCGCAGGGCACCGCGTTCGAGGTGGCGGTGTCGCGCCGCGACGGGTACGTGGCCATCCGGATCGACGACGCCGGTCCCGGTATCGCCAACCCGGACCGGGCGCTGCGGCGCGGCGCCAGCGACCAGGGCTCCACCGGGCTGGGGCTGGACATCGCCAAGCGGGTGGCGTTGCAGGCCAACGGATCGGTGAGCATCGACCGGGCCCGGCTGGGCGGGGCGAGTGTGGTGATGCTGCTGGCCGACCCGGAGGCGACGCCGCGCCAGGTGAGCCGGTTCGGTCTGGTGGGTCGGATGGCTCGGGAGGGCCGGGAGCAGAAGGCCGGCGGGCGCCGCTGGCCCCGGCAGCGGCCGACCGACGGCTGAGCGAGCCCGGACGGTCATCTCGCGGGTCGGTGGCCCGGGCTGTGCGACGGCACAAGTCTTCCTTAGATCCGAATTAACCCCGTTCCACCCGACCGGTCCGGCTGACAGGATCTCTGCGAACCCAGTAGTTCCACCGGCCTGACGCTCCCAGCGCATTCGGCCGGTGGAGCCGTGCGCGCGGCGGGAGACACGGTCCCCCCACACCTCCTCCCGCCGCGCGCCACCTGGCCGGTTCGCCCGGCGGCGTCAGCCGCGCCGGTCGGCGGAATAGGTGTCGATCTCCGCGAGGATCCGCTGCTTGCCGGTCTCGTCGAGGAAGGATGCGGACACCGCGTTGCGGGCCAGCTCGGTCACCCCTTCCGGGCCGACGTCGAGCAGCCGGGCGGCCACCGCGTACTCGTCGTCCAGGGTGGTGCCGAACATGGGCGGGTCGTCGGAGTTGATGGTGATCAGCACCCCGGCGTCGACCAGCCGGCGCAGCGGGTGCTCGTCGATGTCGGCCACGGCCCGGGTACGCACATTCGACGTCGGGCAGACCTCCAGCGCGATCCCCCGCTCGGCCAGGTACGTGAGCAGTCGCGGATCCTGCGCGGCGGAGATGCCGTGCCCGATGCGTTCGGCACCCAGCTCGTGCAGCGCGTCCCAGATCGTCTGCGGGCCGGTGGTCTCCCCGGCATGCGGAACCGAGCGCAGACCGGCTGCCCGCGCCTGGTCGAAGTAGGGCTTGAACTGCGGCCTCGGTACGCCGATCTCCGGGCCGCCGAGGCCGAAGCTGATCAGCCCGTCGGGACGCTCGTCGAGCGCGATCCGCAGCGTCTCCTCGGCCGCCGGCAGGCCCGCCTCGCCGGGAATGTCGAAGCACCAGCGCAGCTCGATGCCGAAGTCGGCGGCGGCCCTCTTGCGGGCGTCCTCGATCGCCTCGCAGAACGCCGGTGCCGGAATGCCGCGCCGTACGTGGGAGTAGGGCGTCACGGTCAGCTCGGCGTAGCGGACCTGCTGGCGGGCCAGCTCCCGGGCCACCTCGTGGGTGAGGATCCAGACGTCGTCCGGGTCCCGGACCAGGTCCACGACGCTGAGGTACAGCTCGACGAAGTGGGCGAAGTCGCGGAAGACGAAGTAGTCCGCCAGCAGCTGCGGGTCTGCCGGGACGGGGCTGCGCCCCTCGTGCCGGGCGGCCAGCTCCGCCACGATCCGGGGCGAGGCGGAGCCGACGTGGTGCACGTGCAGCTCCACCTTGGGCAGTCCGGCGATGAAGGTACGCAGGTCGGTCACGAGTTCTCCTGGGCGAAACCGGTACGGGCGACGAGGAAGATCCGTCGGAACGGGAAGTACACCTGGCCGTGCCGAACCGGGTACGCCTCGGTGAGGCGTACCGCCAGCGCGGCCCGGAAGGCGGACCAGCCGGCGGCGTCCAGCGCGGCCCGGACCGGGCGCAGGGCGGTGCCCTCCAGCCAGGTCAGCACGGGGTGGTCCGCGTCGGGACCGGCCGCCAGCAGGTGCACGTAGGTAGTCTCCCAGGCGTCCACGGTGCAACCGGCGGCGACCAGCGACCCGGCGTAGTCGACCGGATCGGCGACCGGGGCCTCCCGGAGCAGCGGGGTCAACGCCGCCCGCCAGGGTGGGCGACCCGCAACCTCGCGCAGCACCCGGTGGGACGGCGCGTCGAAGTTTCCCGGCACCTGCACCGCCAGCCAGGCACCGGCCGGCAGCTCGGTGGCCCAGCGGACGAGCAGGTCCCGGTGGCCGGGCACCCACTGGAGCACCGCGTTGCTGACCACCACGTCGGTGTCCCGGTCCGGACGCCAGTCACGCACGTCGGCCACGTCGAAGCTCACCGGGACGCCCGACCCGCTGGCCCGGGCGATCATCTCCGGCGAGGAGTCCAGGCCGACGACCCGACTGTCGGGCCAGCGGTCGGCGAGCACGGCGGTCAGGGTGCCGGGGCCGCAGCCGAGGTCGACCACCTGCCGGGGGCGGTCGGCGCCCACCCGGGCCAGCAGGTCGTGGAAGGGCCGGGACCGTTCGTCGCCGTAGCGCAGGTACGCCGCCGGATCCCACATGGTCGCCCCACCTCCCGCAAACCGTACGTCCGTCTTGTTTACCGTACGGCCCGGCACCCGTCACGGCAAGCGGAGTCACTAGGCTCACCGTATGGAGCAACGCACGTTCCCCCGCATGGATCGCCAGGTCGGCGTGGTCGGGCTCGGTGCCTGGCAACTCGGCGCCGACTGGGGCACGGTGACCGAGGACGACGCGATGGCGGTGCTCAGCGCCGCGGTCGACGCCGGGGTCACCTTCCTGGACACCGCCGACGTCTACGGCGACGGGCGCAGCGAACAGCTGATCGGACGCTTCCTGGCGGCGCACCCCGACGCCGGGCTTACCGTGGCGACCAAGATGGGCCGTCGGGTGACGCAGACGCCCGAGGCGTACACCCTGGACAACTTCCGCCAATGGACCGACCGGTCCCGGACGAACCTCGGCGTGGACACGTTGGACCTGGTGCAGCTGCACTGCCCGCCGACGGCGGTCTTCGCCACCGACGAGGTCTTCGACGCCCTCGACACCCTGGTGGCCGAGAAGCGGATCGCCGCGTACGGCGTCAGCGTGGAGACCTGCGACGAGGCGCTCACCGCGATCGCCCGGCCCGGGGTGGCCAGCGTGCAGATCATCCTCAACGCGCTGCGCCACAAGCCGCTCGAACGGGTACTGCCGGCCGCCTCGGCCGCCGGGGTCGGCATCATCGCCCGCGTCCCGCTGGCAAGTGGCCTGCTCTCCGGCCGGTACGACGAGCACACCACCTTCGCCGCCGACGATCACCGCAACTACAACCGGCACGGCGAGGCGTTCGACGTCGGCGAGACGTTCTCCGGAGTGGACTTCACCACCGGCCTGGCCGCCGTGCGGCGGATCGCCCCGCTGGTGGGCGAGGACCGCACGATGGCCCAGTTCGCCCTGCGCTGGGTGCTCGACCAACCGGGCGTCACGGTGGTCATCCCGGGTGCCCGCGACGCCACCCAGGCCCGCGGCAATGCCGCCGTGGCCGGCCAGCCGCCACTGTCCACCACCGAACTGGCCGAGGTGGCGGCGGTCTACGACGACCTGATCCGCCCCCAGGTGCACCACCGATGGTGAGCGGCGCGCCCGGCGACGGGCCACCCCCCGGCGGACCGGTCGGCGGCGGGCCACAACAGAGGGAGACCGCGATGAACGGTTGGCTCCGGCTCACACTCGGCCTGCTGGCCGTGGTCGTCGGTGCGGTGTGGACGGTGCAGGGCCTCGGTTACGTCGAGGGCAGCGTGATGACCGGCCAGCGGATCTGGGCGGTACTCGGACCGTTGCTGGTACTTGTCGGGTTGGCGCTGCTCTGGCTCGGCGTACGCGCCCGCAACCGCCGCTGACGCCGCCGCGCCCACGATGCGGAAAGCCCCGCGTCCGGTCGGGACGCGGGGCTTCGCACTGATTCGGGGACTGCCTCGCCACTGGCCGGCGGTCGCCGACCGGTGCCTCAGAGGGGGCGGACCTGCTCGGCCTGCGGACCCTTCTGGCCCTGGGCGATCTCGAACTCCACCCGCTGGTTCTCCTCCAGCGTGCGGTAGCCGCTGGACTGGATGGCCGAGAAGTGGACGAACACGTCAGCACCCCCGCCGTCGACGGTGATGAAGCCGAAGCCCTTGTCAGCGTTGAACCACTTCACGGTTCCCTGCGCCATGTGCAACTCCTTCTAAAACTGGCGGCCGAGCACACCGTGCGGCCGGTTGGCCGTTTTCGAGCAGCGGTGCCTGAGACGGCCCCCGGTGAAGGAGACTTCTCTCAATCCACGCGATCTCTCAACAGCGTGGAACAGCTTAACCACGTACGCAAAAACTCTGCACAGCCTACCGGACGAAATTCTCCGACATGTGACCTGACGGATGCGTGAGATCATCGGGCGGGCGCTGTGGATAAGGCAAAAGGCCCCCTCACCGACAAATGGTGAGAGGGCCCTTGACACAGGCCTTCAGTCCGGCCAACGACCGGTGAGCCGGCGGACACCTACCGCGCCGCCCCGGTCCACGGCGGCCCGGACGACCGAGAAGATGGCACCCTGCAAGGCGGCCGCGGCCAGGACCTCGCCCCAGCGGCGGTCCTCATCGGTCGGGTTGGGCGCCTCGCCGTCACCAGCGGTCATCTTCCACACCTGTCGGAAGAGCACGCCCGCGATCGCACCGGCGGCGAAACCCATCAGCACGCCTACCGGTTTGTAGGCGGCCTTGCCGATTCCCTTGCTCACCCACGCCTCCCTCTGATGATCATCAGCACCACGGCGGCGGCGACCGCACCTACCGCGAGCGCGACGAACGGAGCAGGACCCTGCCGACTCGGTCCCTGCTGGTGGGTGAGACCGGACTGGGCGCGGACCCGGGCGACGGTCAACGCGGCCTGCTCGCGTACCCGCTCCCGCGCCTGGTCCGCCGAGGACTTCAGCCGCTTCTTCACGTCGGCCTTGGCGGCCAACGCCTCCATCGTCTCGCCCAGTTCCACGCGGGTGCGCCGGATCTCCTCCCGCAGCGCCTCGGTGTCACCCGTACCGTTGCCCGTCATGCCCGTCCCCTGTCCTTCACCGCAGCACTGACCACGTCGACATCGGCCCGCAGGCTGCGCACCGTCGCCTCGGGCACCGGCGGGACCGCGCGGCTGACCCGGCGCTTGCCGATCAGCGCGAGCACTCCGGCGGCCAGGAACAGGGCCACCGCCACGATCAGGGCGGCTGCCCACGCCGGCAGCACCAGGGCCAGCAGGAGGATCGCGGCGGTCACCAGTGCCCCCAGGCCGAAGAAGGCGAGGGCACCCCCACCGGCGAACAGGCCGGCGCCGATGCCGGCCTGCTTGCCCTTCTCGGTCAGCTCGGCGCGGGCCAGCGTGAGTTCGTCCCGGACCAGGCGCGAGACCTGTTCCGTCGCCCGCTGGACCAGTTCGGCGGTGGACGGCTCGGTCCCGTTGTGGGACGTACGCCCGTTGTGGGACGTACGGGCGTTCGCCACGTCAGCCATGCTGTCCCCCTCTCGTCATCACCGCGCTGTATGCCCGGAGTCGCCGCTCGTCAATCCTGTTCCCGGAAAAGGGGCAGAAGCGTCGGGCAGCACGTCCCCGTCAAACGCCGCGCCAAACCTCCACATCCGAGTGGATAACGAGATGCTCAGCGGCGAGGTTCGGCGGGCTGCCGAGGTTCCACGGTCTCGTCGGGGCCGACGAAGGCCTCGTTGCGGGCCTGACCGTCGTCGCTGCCACCGAAGAGGCGGGCATCGTCGGGGACCTCGGCCGCGGCCCGGCGGCGTGCCGAGTGCCGCGGCTGAACCCACTGCCACGGCAGGTCGCTTCCGCCGTCGCCGACCTCGGTACGCAGCCGGGGCATGGCGGTGGGGCGGTGGTCGCGTACCCACGCCACCAGATGTTCCCGCACCCGGCAGCGCAGGTCCCACAGCGCGCCCGCGTTGCCGGCGCTCACCAACGCGCGAACCTTGATCATGCCGCCGGTCGCGTCGGTCACCTGGAGGACACAGACCCGGCCGTCCCACAGCTCGGTGCTCTCCACCAGCCGACGCAGCTCCTCCCGCATGGCCTGCACCGGGATCGACCAGTCGACCTCGAACTCGGCAGTGCCCAGGACCGCCGCCTCGGTGCGGGTCCAGTTCTGGAACGGAGTGCTGGTGAAGTAGGAGGTGGGCAGGATCAGCCGCCGGTCGTCCCAGATCTGGACCACCACGTAGCTGAGCGTCAGCTCCTCGATCCGGCCCCACTCCCCCTCGACCACCACCACGTCGTCCAGCCGCACCGCGTCACTGAAGGCCAGTTGCAGGCCGGCGAAGAGGTTGCCCAGCAGGCTCTGTGCGGCCAGCGCGGCGACGACACCGACCAGACCGGCGCTGGTCAGCACGCCGGCACCGATGCCCCGCACGGCGGGGAAGGTCATCAGCATCACGCCGACGGTGAGTACGACGATCACCACGATCGTCAACCGACGCAGCATCACCACCTGGGTCCGTACCCGCCGCGCGTGCCGGTTGTCCGGCACGTCCACCCGGAAGCGGGCGAGCGCGGTATCCTCCACCACCACCAGCAGCGAGGCGACCAGCCAGGCGCCGGCGGCGATGACGGCGAGCACCAGCAGGTGCAGCAGTGCCTGACGCCAGCCGGTGCCGACCGCGTACCCGGTGGTGAACCGGACGGCGAACTGCACGGCGAGCACGGTGGCGGCGACCTGGAACGAGCGGTGCGCGTGCTCGGTCAACTCGGTGAGCAGCAGCGATCGGCGGCCCCACCGACGGGTGAGGCGATGCACCACCTCGACCACGGCAAGAGCGATCGCCGCCGCGGCGAGCGCGGCGACGACCGTCACGAGGTAACTGTGCACGTGTCGCTTCTCCTTCCGACCCGACGGCGGGCCCCGACGGCGGCGTCCGGCGAACGGGCGATCAAGATCCGGCAAAGGGGCAATGGTGCCTTGGATCGCCGTCACCGGCCACCGTCGGGGCGGCCACGGAGGAGAAGGTCATACCTTGCGGTAGCGGGACTGGAGGAAGCAGTAGACGCCGAAGGCCGCGATGCCCAGGGCGATGAGGGCGAGCAGGATGGTGCCGAACGCCTGGTCCCGCAGGGTCCGCAGCGCGGCGTCCAGGCCACGGGCCTTCTCCGGGTCGTAGTTCACCGCGGCCAGCACGACCAGCAGACCGGTCACCGCGAAGGCGGTACCCCGGGAGGCGTAGCCGGCCATGCCGAGCCGGCGGGCGAGCTGAGTGGTCTTGGCGTTCATCTCGCCGGTCTTCAGCCGCTTCATGAACTTCTTCTTGATGCCGTAGATCGCCATGCCGACACCGATGCCCATGAGCACCAGGCCGGCGAGGCCGACCAGCCAGCGGCCACCCGTGGACTCCATCATCCGGGCGGTCAGGTCCTCCTGCTGGGAGGCGCTGTCCGAGTTGGCGTTGGAGAAGACCTTCCAGGCGGTCCAGGCCAGCCAGAGGTAGATGACGGTGCGGGCGGCGGAGATGACCCGTTCCTTGACTCGGTCGTTGCCCCGCTCGGTGCGGTGCCCGACCGCCGCCTCGAGGGCCTGCCAGATCGCCATGGCGAGCATGCCCACGGCGATGGCGATGACCAGGAACTTGCCCATTGGTTGCGCGGCGAGGGTACGCAGCGCGCCGGACTGGTCGCCGTCATCGGACGAGTTGCCGAAGGCGATCTGCAGCGCCAGCCAGCCGAACAGCAGGTGCACGATCCCGTAGCCGATGAAACCGGCCCGGGCGAGGAGTTCCAGCCACCGGCTGTCGGCCGTACGGGCGGCGGTGGCTTCGGCGTTCCGGGTAAGAGACATGGCGCCTCAATCTCCGAACGCGAAGATTTCCAAACGTGCTGGCCGCCGCCCGGTTACGGTCAGCCGCCGTTACGCGCGATCCGGACCTTCACCTCGGTGTCGGTCACGCTGTCCAGGGTGACCGCGAGGCCACCGACGTCGGCCGCCTGCTGGCCGACGGTGAGCGACAGTTGCTCGCCGCCGACCTCGATGGTGACGACGTCGTCCTGTGCCTCGACCAACCGGGCCTCGACGCCGAGGATGTTGGCCCGGGCGTCCACGCCCCGGTCGAAGGTCACCGTGCAGGCGTCCAGCCCACAGTTGGTGCTGGCCCCTTCCGAGCTGCAACCGGCCAGCAGGGCCGCGCCGAGTGCGAGGCCGGCCAGCAGTCCGGCCAGCCGGGTGGGGGTGCTACGGGTGAAGGTGAGCGGGGTCCTGCGGGCGGGGGATCGGTTGGTCACGCGGTCAAGCGTACGAGACGTCAGCGAACCGACCGGTTCGGCGGACGGCCGATGGACAATGCAGAGGTGAGCATGCTGGTCGAGGACAATCCCGCCAAACACCGCTACGAGATCCTGGTCGACGACGCGCTCGCCGGCTTCACCGCGTATCTGCCCCGGGACGAGGTGCTGATCTTCACGCACACCGAGGTGGACCCGGCCTTCCAGAACATGGGCGTCGGTGCGGCGCTGATCCGCGGCACGCTGGACCAGGTCCGCGCGCAGCGGCAGCGGGTGGTGCCACGCTGCCCGTTCATGGCCGCCTTCATCGAACGCCATCCGGAGTACGCCGACCTGGTCACCAGCCCGGGCTGACGGCGCCCCCACCGAGCAGTTCGGCGGCGGCCCGACCGGCGGCCCGGGTGGCGCCGTGGGTGGCGACGTGCACCGCGCCGGTGACCAGGGCGGGGACCCCGAGTTCGACGACCACCGCGTCGGGGCGGGCAGCCAGTGCCCGGTCCACGGCGTCCCGCATCCAGGCATGCCGGTGCAGGTCGCGCACCACAAGCACCAGCGGCCGACCGGTGGCGCCGACGGTCGGGTCGGCCGGCACCGAGTGCTCGACGTACCGGACGCTCGTGGTGCCCGGCACGAGAGCGGTAAGCGGTTCCGCCACCCCCCACGGGGTCTCCGACCCGATCGCGATGTTGTGTGGTGGCTGGAACTCCACCACGTGCGACGGGCCGGTCAGCGGCAACGTGGTTGCCGTGGCCTCGGCGGTGGTGACCCGGACGGCGAGTCGGGCCGCCGTCAGCCCGACCGTCGAGCCGGTGCCGGCCGCGGCGGCCCGAGTTCCGGGACGGGCGGTACGGGCCGCCACCGTCCAGGCGGCGAGTTGCCCGACCCGCTTGGCCGCCTCGGCCAGCCGCTCCTCGGGCAGTTCCCCGGCGACGACCGCGTCGACGATGGCGTCCCGCAGGTGACGGGCCGTCTCCTCGTCGGCGTGCTCACCGCCCACACAGATCGCGTCCGCCCCGGCCGCCAGGGCCCGCACCGCGGCGCCGGCGAAACCGTAGCGGTCGGCCACCGCGCCCATCTCCACCGCGTCGGTCACCACCACACCCTCGAAGCCCATCTCCTCGCGCAGCAGGCCACCCAGAATGCGGCCGCTCAGGGTGGCGGGGAGGTCGGGATCCAGTGCCGGTACCAGCAGGTGCCCGGTCATCACCGCCTGGACGCCCGCCGCCACGGCGGCCCGGAACGGGGCCAGCTCGACGGCGTGCAGCCGGGCCCGGTCGGCGACGATCCGGGGCAGGTCGTGGTGGGAGTCGACGCGGGTGTCACCGTGGCCCGGGAAGTGCTTCGCGCAGGCGGCGACGCCACCGGCTTGCAGACCGCGTACCCAGGCGGTGGTGTGCCGGGCGACGAGCGACGGCTCGGCGCCGAACGAACGGACACCGATCACCGGGTTGTCCGGGTTGGAGTTGACGTCGACGTCCGGCGCGTAGTTGAGGGTGATCCCGGCGGCGGCCAGCTCCTCGCCCAGATCGCGGGCCACCTCCTCGGTGAGGGCCGGGTCGTCGACCGCGCCGAGTGCGAGGTTGCCCGGGCGGGAACTGCCCCGGCCGGACTCGATGCGGGTGACGTCACCCGCCTCCTCGTCGATGGCGACGATCACGTCGGGGCGCTCCGCGCGCAGCGCGGCGGTGAGTGCGGCGACCTGCCCGGGATCGACGACGTTGCGGCTGAACAGCACCACCGAGCCGAGCCCGTCGCCGAGCCAGCGGCAGATCCAGGCGGGCGGTACGGTGCCGACGAAACCGGGCTGGAGGACGGCGGCCGCCAGGGCTGCCAGGTTTCCGTTGCGCTCGACTCGCTCACTCATGCCGGCACTCCGCTTCGCTGCGTGCCGCCATGAGGCACCGCCGCGCTGAGTTGATGATTCGCTCGCTGCCGCTCACTCATTCGGCGCTGTACCCCCGCGTGTTCCGCCGTGGACTCCCCCGCCAGCCGGCGGTGCAGACATGGTCACACCGCGCCACGCAATAGTCAATAAACCTTACAGTTGCCTTGGGAGCGCTGCACCGCGACAGTGCGGGTATGGACCCCGTACTGCTGGCCGACGCGACGAGCGCGGCCGACGTCCCCGGCGTACGCCTGCTCGGCCTGGTGGTCGGCGGCCTGCTGCTGCTCCTCGCCATCCGCGCGATGTTCCGTCGCTGAGCCCGTCGGGGGTGTGACAGGCGCCCGCCGGGGTACCGCCTGCCCCACAGGCACCAGCGGGCCGAGGGGGAAAAATGAAGATCGGGTACTTCCTGTCCACCGAGGAGTACGCGCCGGCCGAACTGCTCGACCAGGCACGGGCCGCCGAGCGGGCCGGTTTCGAGGCGCTGTGGATCTCCGATCACTACCACCCCTGGACGGACGCCCAGGGGCAGAGTCCCTTCGTCTGGTCGATGATCGGCGCGCTGAGCCAGGTCTGCCGGCTCCCGGTGACCACCGCCGTCACCTGCCCGACCGTACGCATCCACCCCGCGGTGCTCGCCCAGGCCGCGGCGACAAGCGCGGTGCTGCACTCGGGCCGCTTCGTCCTCGGGGTCGGCTCCGGCGAGGCACTCAACGAGCACATCCTCGGCGACCACTGGCCGCAGGCCGGCGTCCGGCTGGAGATGCTGGAGGAGGCGGTCGAGGTGATGCGCAAGCTGTGGAGCGGCGGCTTCGTCAACCACCACGGCCGGCATTACCAGGTGGAGCACGCCCGGATCTACACCCTGCCCGAGACTCCGCCGCCGGTCTACGTCTCCGCGTTCGGGCCGAAGGCGGTGGACCTGGCCGCAAGCATCGGCGACGGCTTCGTCAACACCATGCCCGACGCCGACCTGGTAAGCCGGTTCCGGGACAACGGCGGAGGCGACAAGCCGTGCCAGGCCGGTTTCAAGGCCGCGTACGCGCCGACGGTGGAGGAGGGCATGCGGCTGGCGTACGAGCGCTGGCCGACCGAGGCGATCCCCGGTGAGCTGCTCCAGGTCCTGCCCTCGCCCCGCCACTTCGAGCAGGCCGCCACGCTCGTGGATCCGGAGGCGATGCGCGAGGCGTTCGTCTGCGGCAACGACGCCGACGCCCACCTGGCGAAGATCGACGCGTACGCGACCGCCGGTTTCGACGAGGTCTACGTCGCCAACACCGGGCCGAACTGGCAGGGGCTGCTCGACCTGTACCAGCGCGAGGTGCTGCCCCGGGCGCGCTGATCAACACGGGTTTCGGCGCGGAGCCTCCCGGGTACCTGCGGCCTTCGATGAAGCTGACCACGCACTCGATGTCGTTGCGCCGAGCCGCGCGCAGCCTGTTCGGTTGGACCACTCTGCGGCCCAACCAGTTGGCCGCGATGCGAGCCGTGATGCGCCGCCGTGACGCCCTGGTGGTGCTGCCCACCGGCGCCGGCAAGTCGGCGATCTACCAGATCCCGGCCAGCCTGATCCCCGGCCCGACCGTGGTGATCTCCCCCCTCCTGGCGCTCCAGCAGGACCAGATCGCCGCGCTCAACGAGCGACAGCGATCGGAACTGCGGGCGGTCCGGATCAGCTCGGACGAGACAGCGGCCCAGCAGGCCGAGGCGATCGCCGAGATCCGCGACGGGCGGGCGGAGTTCCTCTTCATCACCCCGGAGCAGTTGGCCAACCCGGACCGGTTGGCTGAGGTCCGCGACCTGCGGCCGGCGCTGGTGGCGATCGACGAGGCGCACTGCATCTCCGCCTGGGGCCACGACTTCCGCCCGGACTACCTGGCCCTCGGGCAGCTCATCGAGGGCATCGGCCGACCGCCGGTGGTCGCGCTCACCGCCACCGCCTCCCCGCCGGTCCGCGACGACATCGTCGACCGGCTGCGGCTGCACAAGCCCGAGATCGTGGTCTCCGGCCTGGATCGGCCCAACCTTTTCCTGGAGGTGGCGCACTGCCCCACCGAGGACTACCGGTGGCGGCGCCTGATCGCCCTGCTGCGCGACGACAAGCGGCCCGGCATCATCTACGTGCCCACCCGTCGCGCCGCCGAGGAACTTGCCGCCCGGCTGACCGACACGGGCTATCCCGCGCAGTACTACCACGGCGGCATGCCGGCCAACGCCCGTACCCGGCTGCACGAGGCGTTCCTCGCCGACCAGGTGCCGATCATGGTGGCGACCTCGGCCTTCGGCATGGGGATCGACAAGCCCAACATCGCCTGGGTGGTGCACATGGCACTGCCCGACTCGCCGGACAGCTACTTCCAGGAGATCGGCCGCGCCGGCCGCGACGGCGAGGCGGCCCGGGTCCTGCTGCTGTGGCAGGCCGAGGACGTCGGGCTGCAACGCTACTTCAGCGGTGGCCTGCCCGACGCCACCGAGCTGCGCGACCTGGCCGCGTTGCTGCGCAAGGGACCGACCACGCGTAAGGAACTGCGCGAGGTGACCGGGCTCGGCCCACGCAAGCTCGGGCAGTACCTCGCCCTGCTGGAGCAGGTCGGCGCCGCTGTGCAGGCGGCGGGACAACGCGTCAGCGCGCCCCGCTACGCCCCCACTCCGGTCGACGCGGCGGCGGCCGCGGTCGCTGAGGCGGAGCGGCAGCAGAGCCTGACCCGGTCGCGCACCGACATGATGCGTGCCTTCGCCGAGACCAGCGCCTGCCGGGGCCAGACGTTGCTCGCCTACTTCGGCGAGCAGATGACCGAGATCTGCGGGCACTGCGACAACTGCCACGCGGGCACCAGCGTTCCCGACGACGGCTCGGTCGGCCCGTTCCCCGTGCACAGCCAGGTGCGGCACGCGGAGTGGGGCTCCGGCCTGGTACTCAGCTACGAGGAGGGCCGGATGACGGTCCTGTTCGACGAGGTCGGGTACAAGACGCTGTCGGTGAGCGTGGTGTCCGAACAGGGTCTGCTGACCCTGGACTAACCTGAGCCGGCCGCCGGCGACTGGACCAGACCGGGCCGCCGGTGACCGGTCCGGCGCCGACGGCTGCTGGACCAGACCGGCCGGCCGCCGCTGGCGGCGCGGTTGACCAGAACGTGAACGACGAGCGGGAGGGGCGGGTCGTGATCGAAGAGCCGGCGTACACCGGTTTCGGTTTCTCCGACGAGGAGTGGGGGCTGCTGGTCGGGCTGCCACAGTCGGTGCTCACCGCGGCGAGTGCCGCCGAGTCCGACGGCACCAAGGCGACGATGGCCGAGGGCGCCGCCGGCCTGGAGACCATCTCCGGCGGGCGGGAGTCGGCCAGCCCGCTGGTGGCCGCCGTGGCCGGCGAGATCGTCACCCGGGTCGGCGACCCGGAGGCCGGCGAGGAGATGCCGGTCATCGAGCCCGCGGACCCGCGCGGCTACGCCGAGGACGTGCTGGGCCGGGCGAAGGAGGCGTCGGCGCTGCTGGCGGCCAAGGTGGACGAGGGCGAGGCGGGCGCGTACCGGCACTGGCTGGTGGAGATCGCCGAGCAGGTCGTCGGCGCCGCCAGCAGCGGCGGCGTGCTCGGCCTCGGCGGCACCGAGGTCAGCCCCTCCGAGCGGCGCTTCCGCGACCGCCTCTCCCAGATCCTCAACGACTGACCCACCCCACCCATCTGCCCCGTTGATCATGAGGTTAGCGGCAGTTTTCGAGATCGAAACCGCCGCTAATCTCATGATCAACATGGTGGGGAGGGCGTCAGGCGACGCGGCGGCGGAAGAGGACGGTGGAGAGGAGCACCGCCAGCGCGAGCAGGGCGATGCACCAGGCCGCCGCCCGGGTGGGCGCCGTGCCGACCGGGGTGTCCAGCAGGAGGCCGCGCAGGGACTCGATGACCGGCGTGACCGGTTGATGCTCGGCGAAGCCGCGCAGCCAGCTGGGCATGGTCTCGACGGGTACGAAGGCGCTGCTCGGATAGGGCAGGAACATCACCAGGAAGGTGTAGCCGTTGGCCGCCTCCGGGGTCCTGGCCAGCAGCCCGAACGCCGCCGAGAGCCACGACACCGCCAGCAGGAACAGCAGCAGCACCCCGGCAGCGGCCAGCCAGCGCAGCGGCGCGACGGCCGGCCGGAACCCGATGGCCACCGCCACCCCCAGCACCAGCACCGTGGAGACCGTGTTGCGCGCCACGCTCGCCACCACGTGCCCGGCGAGGATGGAGGTGGCGCCGACGTCCATCGTGCGTAGCCGTTCGATCATGCCGTTGGTCAGGTCGGTGGTGACGCTGACCGCCGTGCCGGCCGCCCCGAAGCCGGCGCAGAGCAGCAGCACCCCGGGCACCACGTACGTCACGTACGCCGAACCGGTGTCGATCGCCCCGCCGAAGAGATAGACGAAGAGCAGCATCAGGATCACCGGCAGCAGCAGCGAGGTGAGCAGCGCGTCGATGTTGCGCCGGGACAGCCGCACACAGCGGCCGACCATCACGGCGGCGTGCATCGGTCGGACAGTCAGCTCAGACACCGGCCACCTCCCGCTCAGGGCTCACCGGACGGCCGGTGAGGGTGAAGAAGACGTCGTCCAGGGTCGCCTCCCGGACGGTGAACCGGACCACCCCGTGCCGGTCCGGATCGACCTCGTCCAGCAGGCTGCGGACCTGTGGCGCACTGCCGTCGGTGGCCACCGACAACGCCAGCCGGGCCGGCTCGCGGTGGGTGACGCGGTCACCCAACCGCCGCGCCGCCTCGGCGAGACCGGCGGCGTCGCGCCAGGTCAGCTCCAACCGCTGGGCACCGAAGCGCCGCTTGAGTTCGGCCGCGGTCCCCTCGGCGACCAGCCCGCCACCGTGCAGCACCATGATCCGGTCGGCCAGGCGGTCGGCCTCCTCCAGGTACTGCGTGGTCAGCAGCACCGTCACCCCGGCACCGGCCAGTTCGCCGATCACCTCCCACAGCGCCTGCCGGCTGCGCGGGTCCAACCCGGTGGTGGGCTCGTCCAGGAAGATCACCGAGGGTGAGCCGACCAGGCTGGCCGCCAGGTCGAGACGTCGCCGCATCCCACCGGAGTACGTGATCACCCGTCGCCCGCCGGCGTCGGCCAGGTCGAACCGATCGAGCAGCGCCGCGGCGCGGGCGCGGGCCGCGGGTGCCCGCAACCCGGCGAGCCGGGCCAGCATGGTCAGGTTCTCCACACCGGTCTGCCCGTCGTCGAGCGCCGCGTGCTGGCCGGCGAGGCTGATCGTCCGGCGAACCCGCCGCCGCTCGCGCACCACGTCGTGGCCGGCGACCCGGGCGGTACCCGAGTCCGGCCGGGTGAGCGTCGCCAGGATCCGCACCGTGGTGGTCTTGCCGGCCCCGTTCTGGCCCAGCAGGGCGTGCACCCCACCCGTGGGTACCCGCAGGGTCAGCCCGTCGAGCACGACGAGGCCCCCGAATGACTTGCGCAGGTCGAGCAGCTCGACCGATGGCGGTCCGTGCACCATGAACACCTCCCAATCTGCGTACGTCATACGCTTATCTGCGTAGACCATACGCAGAAGCTATGCTGGCGGTCAACGCTGGCCTGGGAGGTGGAGTGGACGGACCCGACGTCGAGCTGCCCGAGAACATCGCGCTCGCCTGGGGCCTGCGCGACCGCCCGAGCCGTGGTCCGAAGCGCAGCCTCAGCCTCGACCAGGTGGTTGCCGCCGGAATCCAGATCGCCCAGGCGGAAGGGCTGGCGGCGGTGTCGATGAGCCGGGTGGCCAGCGAACTCGGCGTGGCGACGATGTCGCTGTACCGGTACGTGCCCACCAAGCACGATCTGCTCGACCTCATGGTGGACACCGCGTTCGGCCCGCCACCGCCCCCCCGTGGCGCCGACGAGGGCTGGCGGCCGGCCCTGGCCCGGTGGGGGGAGGGCAACGTCGCCGCACTGCGCCGACAGCCCTGGATGCGGCACGTGCCGATCAGCGGGCCACCGATCAACCCCAACCAGGTGCGCTGGCTGGAGTACGGGCTCGCCGCACTGCGCGGCACCGGCCTGCGCGCCAGTGAGCGGATCGCCGCGATCATGCTGGTCAGTGGGTACGCCCGCAGCTGGGCCACGCTCACCGCCGACATCGCCGAGGGCGCCGCCCGGACCGGACAGACGCCGGAGCAGGTGGGCCTGCGCTACTGGCGGTACCTCGCCACGGTCACCGCGCCCGGCCCGTACCCGGCGATTCACGAGCTGCTGGCCGAGGGCGACGAGTACGACGACGACACCGACCTCGAATGGCGGTTCGGGCTGGGCCGGATCCTCGACGGGGTGGCCGCGATGATCGAAACCCGTGCCGCCGGCACTGTCCGCGACGCCGAATCCCGCGATGCCTGATCCGGCCCGCGATGCCGGCCGGTCGGGTGGCGGCGGTAGACCCGACGCTGGTTGAGGCCCCGGTCAGGCCCGCGCCAGCAGGGTCAGCACCGCCCGTTCGGCCTGCTCCGGCGAGGTCCCCTCGGCCACCGGGACGACCACGCCGTCGTGGAACAGATCCACCACCCTCGGATCCACGTACGACGCACGGGCCACCGTCGGTGTGTTGCCGAGCAGCTCCGCCACCTGCCTCATCACCGCCGCCACCGCTCGACGACGGGCGGTGACCGACCGGGACGAGGCGAACGCGGCCAGCTCCGTCGCGGCCCGTACCGTCGCGTGCCAGGTCCGGAAGTCCTTCGCGGTCATCTCGCCACCGCTGGCCTCGCGCAGGTAGTCGTTGACCTCGTCAGCCCGTACGTCCCGCCACTGCCGACCGTCCCAGTAGCCGAACAACCGGTCGGCCGCCCGCCGCCGCCGACGCAGGTCGGCAAGTACCCGGCACAGCTGCGGGTCGGAGATCAGCCGTGCCTGCTCGATACCGCCCTTGGCCGGGAACTCGAACAGCACGCAACCCCGGCGGAGCCGGGCGTGCTCGGGGCGCAGGGTGGCCACCCCGAACGTCGGATCCTCACCCACCGCGTACTGGTCGCTGCCGACCCGGAAGGTGCCCATGTCGAGCAGCCGGGTCACCGTGGCCAGCACCCGCTCGCGACGCAGCCCCCGTACCGCCAGGTCGTTGTCGACCCGCTCGCGCAACAGCGGCAGCCGGCCCGCCACCTCCAGTACGTGGTCGAACTTCGCCTCGTCCTGCCGTTGCCGCCACAGCGGGTGGTAGAGGTACTGCTTACGACCGGCCGCGTCGACGCCGATGGCCTGGATGTGCCCGTTGGGGTACGGCGAGATCCACACCTCCCGCCAGGCCGGTGGGATGACAAGTTCCCGCAGCCGGGCCAACTCGTCGGGGTCGCGTACCGGCTCACCGCGCGGGTCCAGGAACGACCAACCTCTGCCCCGCCGGCGCCGCCGGTAACCCGGCCGACCCGGATCGCTACGCCGCAACCGCACGGTCCACCCGCACCGCCCGCTCCACCTCGTCGACGGCGGCCAGCACCTCGTCCACACCGAGGGCGACCATCGTGGGATGGTCACCTACCCCGTCCCACTCCGGCCATGCCCGCGCGCCGGCCCAGAGCGCCAGGTGCCGTCGGCGCTCCGGCGGTGGCCCCCACCGGGCGGGCGGAACCGGGCCGAACAACACCACCGACGGAGTCCGGTAGCCGGTGGCCAGGTGTGCCACTCCGGTGTCCCCGCTGACCACCAGGCGCGCTCCGGCGATCAGAGCGGCGAGCTGGGTCAGGTCCGTCCGACCGGCCAGCACCGCGGCGGCGGGCAGCCCCGCCTGGTACGCGATACCGGCGACCACGGTCCGCTCCGACGCGTTGCCGGTCAACACCACCCGGTGCCCCCGCCCGGTCAGCTCCCGGGCCAGTGCCGCGTACCGGCCGGCCGGCCAGCGCTTGGCCGGCTCCTTCGAGCCGGGGTGCAGCACCGTGAGCCCGCCTGCCGCCAGCTTTGGACCCGGCCGGCGCAGGTCCAGGTCGGTCGGGTCGGCCGGAACCCCGTACCCGCGCAGCAGCCGGCACCAGCGCGACACCTCGTGCTCGTCGTCGTCCCAGTCCGGCCCGTCGACGTGCGGCGCCTCGGCGTTGGCGAAGGCGAGCAGCCGGCCCGGGTCGACCGCGGCCAGCATCCGGTGCGACTGCGGACCCCGGCCGTGCAGGTTGACCGCCACCTCCACCCGCCCGGCGGGCCGGTCCAGCCGGTTCAGGCCATCGGTGGGCAGCAGCCGGTCCACCCCGCCGACCAGCTCGACAAGCGGTCCGAGCCAGGCCGGCGCGGCGAGCACCAGCTGCTGGTCCGGGTAGGCGGCGCGCAACGCCCGCAACGCCGGGACCGCGGTGGCGAGGTCACCGACGCCGAGGGCACGCAGCGCCAGGATCACGGGTACGACGTCTCCTGATCGGCGCAGACCACCATCTCGCGGATCGCGCAGCCGGCCGGCTGGGACAGGGCGAACATGACGGCGGCGGCGGTGTCGGCCGGATCGTTGAGGATCGCGTCCGGCCCCGGCCGGTACTGCTTGTCGCGCTCGTCGAAGAAGGCCGTCCGCATCCCACCCGGGATGAGCAGCGTGACGCCGACCGTGCCGGCCAGCTCGGCGGCGAGCGCCCGGGTGAACCCGACCACCCCGAACTTCGCCGCACAGTACGCCGTGGCGTCGCTCACCGCCTTGACGCCGAGCGTGGAGGCCACCGTCACGACGGTGCCCCGGGATGCCACCAGGAACGGCAGCGCGGCCCGGACCACCGCGGCGGTGGCCAGCAGGTCGACTGCGATGATCCGGTCCCAGGTCTCACCGGGCACGTCGGCGAGCCGGCCGGGCACGTCGATGCCGGCGGCGGTCACCACCGCGTCCAGCCCGCCCACCCGCTCGGCCAGCTCGCGGGTGGCCGCCTCGGCGCTCCGGGTGTCGGCCAGGTCGCACTCCACCCAGGGCACCCCGTCGGCCGGCGCCTGCCGGTCCAGCACCAGCGGCCGGCCACCGGCGGCAGCCACCGCCGCCACCACGGCCGCGCCCAGTCCGCTGGAGCCACCGGTGACCAGCACGGTCCGGCCGGTACCCGGCGCGCTCACCGGGCAACCTCCGTTCGCGGCCGCGGGGCTCGCAACACCGGCTCGCTCCGCACGCTCACCGCCGCACCTCCACTACCTTGCGGTTGGCCGTCGCGGCGATCATCTCGGTGGTGGAGCGCCCGTCCAGGTAGGGCACCACCACCGTGTGGCCGCCCCACCGACGCAGGATCTCCGCCTCCGGGAGACCGTCACCGTCAACACCGCCGGTGCCGTAGTCCCCACCCTTGACCCAGACGTCCGGGCGCAGCCAGGACAGCGCCGCCGTCGGCGTCGGCTCGTCGAAGATCATCACCGCGTCGACGCAGCTCAGCGCGGCCAGCAACCGACTTCGGTCGTCCTGACGCATGATTGGCCGGTCCGGCCCCTTGAGCCCGGCGACGCTGGCGTCGGAGTTGAGGCACACGATCAGGCAGTCACCGAGCTGCCGGGCGGCCTGCAACGTCGCCACGTGACCGGCGTGCAGCAGGTCGAAACAGCCACCGGTGGCGACGACGGTGCCACCGGCGGCGCGGACCCGGGCGACCACGGCGGCGGACGCGGCCACCCCGACCCGGTCGCCGGCGACCGCGGCATGCACCGCCTGCGGGGCACGCCGCACCGGCGCCGGCAGGGCCGTCGCCACCCCGCCGTCCGCCACGTACGCCGAGGCGTCCGCCACCGCCTCCTGCACCGCCTCGGAGACCAACGCACCACGGGACAGGGCGAGGCCGGCCGCGACGGCGAACCGGTCACCCGCGCCACAGGTGTCCCCCTCGGCGGCCACCGGAGCGGGCACCATCAGCGGTGTCGACCCGGCATGGCTGAGCAGCGCGCCGTCGGCACCGAGGGTCACCGCCACCGCCCCCGCCCGCCACCGCTGCCGCAGTCGCTGCGCCCCCTCGGCGGCGGTGGCCAGCCGGGTGGCGCCGACAGGTGCCTCCGTCAGCTCCCGCACCTCCGCCTCGTTCGGGGTGACCAGGTTCGCCCCGGGCACCGCGGCGGGACCACGCGGGTGGGGATCCCACACCAGCGGGGCACGGATCGAAGCCAGGGCCGCCCGCAGCGCCGGCTGCCGTGCCACCGCGCGGCCGTAGTCGCTGACCAGGACCACCGATGCCCGGTCCAGGACGCGCAGCACCGCGTCACCCGGCTCCCCCAGCTCCCCCACCCCGCCACCCCGGTCGTGGCGCAGCAGCACCCGGCCCCCGGACCGCAGCCGGATCTTCTCCGGCGTCGCACCGTTCAGCCGCAGCGGGTACACCTGCACCCCGGCGGCGGCGAGCAGCACGCTGAGCCGGGCTCCACCGGCGTCGTCGGCCAACGCGGTCACCAGCACCACCTCGGCACCCTGTGCGGCGGCGAAGACGGCGGAGAGACCGGCGCCGCCGGGCCGATCCACGTGCGCGATCTCGTCGAGCACGGGCACCGGCGAGTCCGGACAGAGCCGGTTGACCACACCCTCGACGTCCCGGTCGAGCAGGGTGTCGCCGACCACCACCACGGGTCCCGTCACGCTTGCCTCCTCACGCCTGCACCGGCCGGACGGCACCGCCGTCCAGCACCACCTCGACACCGGCCCGCACCGCACCGGCCGCTGGTGCCGCCGGTGTCAGCTGCTCGGCCATCGCCTGCTCGACGTACTCGCACAGCAGGTGGCTGGAGACCAGGTGCAGCTCCTGGACCACCTGGGTGTCCGGGGAGTCCACGGCGAGCACCTCGTGACACGCCTCGGCGAGCGGATTCGGCGCCGGCCCGGTGAACGCCCAGCACCGCAGTCCCGCCTCCCGACCGGCCCGCGCGGCAGCGAGCAGGTTGTCGCTGCCGCCGCTCGTGGACAGCAGCAGCAGCACGTCGTCGGGCCGGCCGTGCGCGCGGACCTGCCGGGCGAAGACCTCCGTGTAGCCGTAGTCGTTGCCGATCGCGGTCAACGCCGACGTCTCGGCGTGCAGTGCGATTGCGGACAGCGGCTGGCGGTCGTCGCGGAGCTTGCCGACCAGCTCGGCGGTCAGGTGTTGCGCTTCGGCGGCGCTGCCACCGTTGCCGGCGACGAGCAGCCCTACATTGATAACTGGAGCGACCATGAACATTACCCATGCCTATGCCGCGCATGATGCGAAATCTGCGCTGGTGCCTTTCGATTACCCACCGCGCGCCCTGCGCGACCACGATGTGCAAATTCAGGTGTTGTTCTGCGGTGTCTGCCATTCGGACCTGCATCAGGCTCGCAACGAATGGAGCAATACGATTTACCCGGTGGTACCAGGCCATGAAATCGTCGGGCGCGTCAGCGCCGTCGGCGGCCATGTCTCGCGTTACCGGGTCGGCGATCTGGTCGGCGTCGGTTGCATGGTGGATTCCTGCCGCAGCTGTCCGAGCTGCGATGAGGGGTTGGAACAGTATTGCGAGAACGGCTTTACCGGCACCTATAACGGCCAGGATCGTCAGACCGGTGCCGTAACCTACGGCGGCTACTCCACCAATCTGGTGGTAGATCAGGACTTCGTGCTGCGCGTGCCGGAAAATCTCGATCCGGCCGGGGTCGCTCCGCTGCTGTGCGCCGGCATCACCACCTATTCGCCGCTGCGCCAGTGGGGCGCGGGGCCAGGCAAAAAGGTCGGCATCGTCGGCCTCGGCGGGCTGGGGCACATGGGCGTCAAACTGGCGCGGGCGATGGGCGCGCACGTGGTGCTGTTCACCACCTCGCCGTCGAAAATAGAAGACGCCAAGCGCCTCGGCGCCCATGAAGTGGTGATTTCGCGCAACCCGGATGAAATGGCGCAGCACGTTAATAGCTTCGACTTCATCCTCAACACGGTAGCGGCTCAGCACGATCTGAACCCGTTCCTCAACTTACTGCGCCGCGACGGCACCCTAACGCTGGTCGGCGCGCCGGAGCACGATCATCCGTCGCCGCAGGTGTTCAACCTGATCATGAAGCGCCGCCGCATCGCCGGTTCGCTGATCGGCGGCATCGCGGAAACGCAAGAGATGCTGGACTTCTGCGGCCAACACGGCATCACGTCCGATATCGAGCTGATCCCGATGCAGCAAATTAATGAGGCCTATGAGCGCATGCTGAAAAGCGACGTGAAGTACCGCTTCGTGGTGGATATCGACTCGCTGCGAGCCTGATGACAGCGGGCGCCCGGCGGCGCCCGTTTTTTTATAGCTGCTTGATGACCCTGGCCGGGTTGCCGCCCACCACGCAGTTGGCCGGCACGTCTTTGGTCACTACCGCGCCGGAGGCCACGACCGCATTATCGCCGATGGTCACGCCCGGATTGATCACCGCGCGCCCGCCGATCCACACGTTGTCGCCAATCTTGACCGGCTTGCCGAACTCCGCGCCGCCGACGCGGGTCTCGGCGTCCAGCGGATGGGTGGCGGTGTAGATATGCACGCCCGGCGCCAGCAGGCAGTTATCGCCAATATGCACCTCGCACACGTCGAGGATCACGCAGTCGAAATTGGCGTAGAAGCTCTTGCCGAGATAGATGTTATAGCCGTAGTCGCAGCGGAACGTCGGCTCAATGGTGCCGCCCTGATAGCCGCCCAGCAGCTCGTCCAGCCATTGTTTGCGCAGCTCGCCCTCTTCCGGCGAGGAGTGGTTATAGCGATGCGTCAACTGGCGCGCGCGCCGACGTTCGCTGCGCAGCAGGTCATCACCGGCGTCGTACAGCTCCCCGGCGATCATCTTGCGCTTTTCTTCGCTGATGGCCATGTCGGCCTCCTTAATCTTATCCGCGTTTCTTGAATGCCCAAGCGTAGCCGTTTTTTCCTGACGACAAAAAGGGAACGTTCCCAATTTAAAGCCGCGATCACGATTTAACACGAAAAAGCAGGAGAAAAACGGGCGGTGCCGCCGCCCGGCAATCAGGCGCGCAGTTCCTGGCGCACGTGTTCGGGCAGGCCTTCCACCACCAGCTGATAGGAGCTGTCGATCAGCGTATAAAACTGCGAGTTCGGCAGGTTGCCGTCGAGAAACACCGTATTCCAGTGCGCCTTGTTCAGGCCGTCGCAGGCGACGATCTCCGGGTGGTGCTCGCGCAGGCTTTCCGCCAGCTCCGGGCTGGACTTGATTGCCAGCGCCGGCCGCCCTTCGACCTCGCACACCATCGCGAACATCACGTCGCCCACCTTGATCTGGCTGGCCTGCCACTGGTTCTGGTCGCTCTGCTCCGCGCCCGGCTTCGCCATGCAGTACTCCAGCAATGCGCTGTTATTCATTGGGTTATTCCCCCTGTAATGTGGCCACAATACGGCGTGCTCCGCCGTGGATGCGGTGCTCCCCCAGCCAGATGCCCTGCCATGTGCCCAACATCAGCCGCCCGTGCCTGACGGGCAGCGTCAAGGAAGCGCCCAGCAGCGAGGATTTGATGTGCGCCGGCATGTCGTCCGGCCCTTCGTAGTCATGTTGATAGGGTGCGTTTTCCGGCACCTGGCGCAGGAAATGCTGCTCCATATCGGCTCGCACCGTGGGATCGCAGTTCTCGTTGAGCGTCAGCGAGGCCGAGGTATGCTGCAGCAACAGATGCAGCAGGCCGGTTTGCAGGCGGTGTAAGTGGGTTAACTGGTTGACGATCTCGTCGGTAACCAGATGAAAGCCACGCGCTTTTGCGCTGAGGATTAGCGTTTGCTGATGCCACATGAGTGAGCGCCCCTCAATCAGTATATTCTCTCTCCGGTTTGCGGCAACTTCGGCGGCGCACCGGCAATAAAAAAGGAGCGATATCGCTATCGCTCCCCGATGAACGTCCGTTCAGACTAACAGGCGTTACTGCACCGCGGCAAACGCCTCGGCCACCTGACGCACATTGTTGTGGTTCAGGCCGGCCACGCACATGCGGCCGCTGTGGATCAGGTAGACGCCAAACTCTTCACGCAGGCGATCGACCTGCGCCGCGCTGAAGCCGGTGTAGCTGAACATGCCGCGCTGAGCCAGCAGGTAATCGAAATTGCGCTGCGGCAGCGCGCTCTTCAGGGTGTCCACCAGCGCGTGACGCATCTCGAGAATGCGGGTGCGCATGCTCTCCACTTCGTCCAGCCACTGGGTTTTCAGCTGGGCGTCGTTCAGCACCTTAGCCACCAGCTGCGCGCCGAAGTTCGGCGGGCTCGAGTAGTTGCGGCGCACGGTGGCCTTCAGCTGGCCCAGCACGCGCCCGGCCGCCTCTTCGCTTTCGCACACCACCGACAGGCCGCCGACGCGCTCGCCGTACAGCGAGAAGATCTTCGAGAACGAGTTGCTCACCAGGCACGGCAGGCCGGCCGCCGCGATGGCGCGAATGGCGTAGGCGTCTTGCTCCATGCCGCCGCCGAAGCCCTGATAGGCGATATCAAGGAACGGAATGATTTCACGATCGGCGATCACCTTGACCACCTCATCCCACTGGGCGGGGGTCAGGTCGGAACCGGTCGGGTTGTGGCAGCACGGATGCAGCAGCGCGATGCTGTGCTTCGGCAGCTGTTTCAGCGCAGCCAGCATGGCGTCGAACTTCACGCCCAGGCTTTCGCTGTCGAAATACGGATAGGTATTCACTTTGAAACCGGCGCCGCTGAAGATGGCGACGTGGTTTTCCCAGGTCGGATCGCTGACCCACACCTGCGAATCCGGGACACCGAAGGTGCGTACGTGCGCGCCGTCCGGGCCCGGGTCCGCGAGGTCTACCGGCACCGTGCCGTGCCGCTGGCCCAGGC
>NZ_JBFAML010000018.1:0-130303 GCF_040660295.1 Micromonospora sp. NPDC049891 | reverse complement strand
CCGGCGCCCGGGTGGCCGGGCGGTGGGACGGCGACCGGGACGCGTTCACCGCCCACACCGAGCACCTCGACGACGATGGTGCGCCGCAGCCGCGCCGCGATGGTGCGGTGGCCGCCGCGGCTCGGCTGCACCGCCTGGAGCGGGCCGCGGCGACCTACGCCGTGCAGCGCGCCTACGACGACCCGCTGGTGATGGCGGAGTACCGGCTGACCGGGGAAGCTTTCGTCGGCGAGGTACTGCTGGCCGACCCGACCCGGGTCGACGAGAGTGGCCGACGGCCGGTGCTGCGCCCGCGTATCCAGCTGATGACCACCGACCCGGTGCTGGTGCCGGTCGGCGCCACCCTGTCCAGCCCGTCCCGCCCCGGCCAGAAGGCGCGGATCGTTTTCGTCACCCCGGCGGCTGACGGCAAGACCGAGGTGGTGCTGGAACTCTCCGGTGGGATGGGGCGCGGCCTCAAGGCCACCCCGGGCAGCGTGCCGGAGGTGGGGGAGCGGCTCTGCTACACCGCGCTCAGCGACGCGTACGTGCCCGGTGCGGCGTTCCCCACAGTGGACGAGACGCCGTGGACCCACGGTGGTCCACCCACCACCGGACCGGCGTCCCCTGACGAAGCCTGGGCGTGAGTGGCTGGGCGGGCCCTCCGACCAGCCGTTGCCGCCATAGGTGGCCGAAGGCGGTGCCCCTGCCGGCCGAAGACGATGCCCTCCTGCCGGCCGACACCGTCGGCCCGGTGACCCTCCGTCACCGACCGCCCTTCACCCGCCTGTCACCTGTCGTCCCTTTGCTCTGCTTACCTATACGCACTGGTTGCTCTGCGTGATCGGGGCTGTCTCGCTAACGGTGTTTTCGGCGATCTTGGTTAGTAGGTTTCAGCGGCTGGGAAGCGGTCGCTGAAGGTGATGGCGAAGGCGTTCAACGCGGGTTTCCAGCGCATCGTCCATCGGGTTTTGCCTGCTCCGGTGGGGTCCAGGGATCGGGTCACCAGGTACAGACACTTCAACGCGGCCTGTTCGTTGGGGAAGTGGCCGCGGGCCTTGACCGCCCGCCGGTAGCGGGCGTTGAGGGACTCGATCGCGTTGGTCGAGCAGATGACCTTGCGGATCTCCAGGTCGTAGTCGAGGAACGGGATGAACTCCGCCCACGCGTTGTCCCACAGCCGAATCACCGCCGGATACCGGCCACCCCACTTGTCGGCCAGGTCGTCGAACGCCGCTCGGGCGGCGTCGGCGTTGACGGCGGTGTAGATCGGCTTGATGTCGCGCTTGAGCTCGTCCCAGTACTTGCGGGAGGTGAGGCGGAAGGTGTTGCGGATCAGGTGGATCACGCAGGTCTGCACCACCGTCTGGGGCCACACGTTCGTCACGACATCGGGCAGGCCCTTCAACCCGTCGCACACGCAGAAGAACACGTCCTTGACGCCGCGGTTACGCAGGTCGGTGAGCACGCTCATCCAGAACTTCGCGCCCTCACCACCCGAGCCGGCCCACAGCCCCAGGATGTCCTTCTCGCCGTCGAGGGTGACCCCGATCGCGGCATAGAACGGCCGGTTCGCTACCTGCCCGTCACGGACCTTGGCTCTGTCGCCGATCTTGTGATGTGGACACGTCCGTCGCCCACGGGGTGCTCTCGGTGATCATGTCCGGCGTGTTCGCTTGTGGAGCGGTTACTGCCGCATCTCTCGCTTCTGTCTATCGAGACGGTTGAGCAGCGTGACGGCGTCGTGGTGCTGTCCGCGCGGGTTCGGGCGGAGACCGCGCGGTGTGGTCGGTGTCAGCAGCGGTCGGTCAGGGTTCATGGCCGGTATGAGCGCCGGTTGCGTGATGTCGCGGTCGCCGGGACGGCGTTGCTGCTTGAGGTACGGGTCCGGCGGTTTCGCTGTGACAACACCACCTGCCCGGCGCGGACGTTCGTCGAGCAGATCGAGGGGCTGACCAGTCCACATGCGCGATTGACGCTGCAGCTGCGAGGCGTGCTGACGCAGATTGGTTTGGCGTTGGCTGGCCGGGCCGGTTCCCGGCTGGCGTCGGTGATTGGGGTCGCTGCCGGTCGCGATACGTTGTTGCGGCTGGTCAAGGCGCTGCCTGACCCGCCGAAGACGCCGATCACCGTCCTCGGCGTCGATGACTTCGCGTTCCGCCGAGGTCGTCATTACGGCACTGTGCTGATCGACATGGACAGCCACCGCCCGGTCGACATGTTCGACGGCCGCGACGGTGACAGCCTTGCCGAGTGGCTGCGGCAGCACCCCGAGATCGAGGTGATCTGCCGGGACCGGGCCGGCGGCTATGGCGAAGGCGCCCGCTCCGGAGCCCCGCAGGCGGTTCAGGTCGCGGACCGGTTCCATCTCTGGCAGAACCTGGGCCAGGCGGTCGAGAAGACCGTCAACGCTTATCGGTCCCGGCTCGTCGCTCCGGCACCCCCGCCAGCGGACGACACCATGCCCGCCGAGGTGCAGCCGCTACCCGAGAAGAAGATCGTGACCCGCCTGCGCGAACACCACGGCGCTGTTCACGAGCTCGCCGCCCAAGGACTTAACAAGTCGGCGATCGGCCGCAAGCTCGGCCTGCACCAGGCCACGGTCCGCAAGTATCTCAACGCCGCCAGTGTCGCCGAGTTGACCGCCGTCACCGAGCAACGCGCGCACCTGGTCGACGACTACGTCGCCTACCTGCACCAGCGCTGGAACGAAGGAGAGCGCAACGCCACGCAGCTGTTCCGCGAGATCAAACAGCAGGGTTATCCCGGCGGAGAACTGGCCGTTCAGCGTTACCTACGCCGTTTCCGCAAAGGCCTCGGCCACGCCCCGCACCCCGGCCCGAAACCACCCACCGTCCGCCAGGTCACCTCGTGGATCATGACTCACCCTGACCATCTCGACGCCCGCGACGCGACCAAGCTTCACGAGCTGCGCAGCCGGGATCGGGACATCAACCGGCTGGCCAAACACGTGCGAGACTTCGCGGTCATGATGACTGGCCGCCACGGCGACCGCCTCGAGGTGTGGATCACCACGGTCGAAGTCGACACCCTCACGCCGTTGGCTGGGTTCGCCCGCAACCTGCGCCGCGATTTCGACGCCGTCCGCAACGGCCTGATCCTGCCGCACAGCTCCGGCGCGGTCGAAGGCAACATCAACCGCCTCAAGATGATCAAACGCCAGATGTTCGGCCGCGCCAGCCTCGACCTGCTCCGCAAACGCGTCGTCCTCGCGCACTGATCTGCTTCACACAACCAGCGACAGAGCCCGGACCTTCACCACGACCGCGTCGATGAACACGGCGGCATAGATCTCATCCAAGGGCCGGTGGGACCAGTCGGTCATCTCCTCGATGACCTTGTCGGTGATCCGGGAGATCGTCTCCTTCGACACCGACGCCCCGTAGATCTCGGCGAAGTGCGCGCTGATCTCCCCGGTCGTGAGGCCTTTGGCATACAGCGACAACACGACTTCGTCGACCCCCGACAGGCGGCGCTGCCGCTTACGGACGATCTGCGGCTCGAACGTGCCCGCCCGGTCCCGCGGCACATCGATCTGCACCGGCCCGTTGGCGTCGGTCAAGACGGTCTTCGACCGGGTGCCGTTGCGGATGTTGCCCGACCCGGCACCAGCCTGATCGTGTTTCTCGTAACCGAGGTGCTCAGTCATCTCCTCGTTCAACGCGGTCTCCAGGACCGTCTTGGTCAACTGCTTGAGCAGCCCGTCCGGACCGGTCAGCGACAGCCCTTGTTCCTTCGCGGCCCGGACCAACTCGGCGGCGGCCTTCGCCTCCGCCGACGGCTCAGGCCGCTTCTTACGTCCGGTCCGGTCGTTCAGTGTCGAGGTCATCACGGCACCCTCCTCACCAGGCACAACGCCTGGCGGGTCAGGCCGGAAACACCGTTAGATCCACACTCCCGCGTGATCCCGTTGGCCGCTGATTCATCGGCGTCATGCCAGCTCGCACGGGGGTTGCGTGGATTGAAGCAGAGCAAAGGTTGGAGACAGCAGAAATGGTGGAGCCGGGAGAGTCACCCTGAGTCATGACCCCAGGTTTGTCGCTGGGTGTAACGACGGGCGTGGCGGTGGTGAGATGGCACGGGCCGGGCCGCGCTGGCGGCGAGCGGTGGCCTGAGGCACCGGGGCCGGCTGCCAGGGCGGCGGCGCGGCAGCGCCCACAGACGGCGCGGGAGTGGGCAAGGGGCACGGCGGTGCCCAAAGGCGGTAGGGGAGGGGCCAAGGGGCACGGCGGTGCCCAAAGGCGGTACGGGGGTGTGACGGCGGGGCGGGGCGGCCAGGACGGGGCGGCCAGGACGGGGCGGGGCGGGGCGGGGCGGCCAGGGCGGTGGCGGCACTGTCGACGCAGCGTGCCGGGGACTGGCCGTGGTGGCGCAGGTGGACGGCGGGACGGCCGTCGGGTTGTGGACTTGGGTACAGGTGGATCTGGCGGGGTAGTTGCGAGCGTGGCTAGGCTTTCGGGGTTTGCCGGGGCCGGGTCCTCGCCGTCGAGGGTGTACGCACGAGAGAGAGCCGGAGCGATCGCTGTGTCGCGGAAGGACGTCGAGCAGGCTGCCGCGCGCTTGCCCGGAAAGGACCGGGTCGGCCGGGTGGGGCTGGTCGGTGCCGGTGTCGTCGTCGCGGTCGAGGCACTCTGGCTGGTGCTGGGGCTGCCCGCCGGTGCGCTGGTCAGCGACCTGGGTGCGCTCACCGTGGCGGGCTGGGCCGCGGTGGCCTGCGTCGCGGCGGCCCGTCGACACCCGGCGACGTTGCGTCGGTTCTGGCTGCTGTTGGCCGCCACCATGGCGTTGTCGCTGGCCGGGCGGGCACTGTGGACGTCGCAGCGGCTGCTCGGGGAGAGCCTGCCGCACACCCTGCCCATCGGATTGATCTTCGCGGCCAGCCTGCTGACCGGGACCGCCGCGCTGTTCTGCTCGATCACCGCGCCGCGTACCACCGTGGGTCGGGCCCGGACCCTGCTCGACGGGGTGATCGTCGGGCTGGCGCTGATCCCGATCGGCTGGCTGCTGATCTTCCGAAACGTCAGTCTGGCCGACCTGGACGAGCCGCTGCGCACCGCCGGGCTGCTCTACCCGATGTTCGACCTGATGCAGCTGACCATCCTGGTCGCGGTGGTCGGTCCGGGCCGGCCGGTGTGGCGGCCGATGGCGCTGCTCGGCGTGAGCCTGACGGTGCGGGCCGTGGCCGACACGGTCTACGTGTCGCTGGTGGCCGCCGGCACCTACCAGCCCGGCACCCCGGTGGACGTGCTCTGGCCACTGAGCTACCTGCTGATCGTGGTGGCGACCCGAATGGCTCCACCTCGGGACCACGGTGCCGCCGAGGAGGCCGGTGAGGCGCCGCTGCCGCAGTGGTGGCGGGTGGTGCTGCCCTACCTGCCGGTGGGCGGGGCGATCGTGGCGACCATGCTGGCCCGCGACGCCAGCGGCCACACCCCGATGCCGATCTTCCTGGCGATGATGGCGCTGTTGGCGACGCTTGCCCTACGACAGGGGCTGGCGGCCAACGAGAACCTGCGCCTGGTGGTGCAACTGCGCAAGCTCGCCTACGTCGACCAGCTCACCGGGCTACCGAACCGGCTGGCGTTCACCCGCCGGCTGCGCGGCGCCCTGCGCGGCACCAACCGGGTCGCCGTGCTGCTGCTGGACCTGGACGGGTTCAAGCAGGTGAACGATCGGTTCGGACACACCACCGGTGACACGCTGCTGTCCGGCCTGTCCCGACGGATGCGTCGGGCGGTCGGCGACGACGGCATGATCGCCCGGATCGGTGGTGACGAGTTCGCAGTGCTGGTCACCGACGGGCGGCCGTTGGCGCCGGAGCGGCTGGCCGAGCGGTTGCTGGCGGCGCTGCAACCGTCTCCCGGTGAGGAACTGGTCGGGGTGCACCCGTCGGCCAGCATCGGCATCGCCGAGTACGGGCCGCAGCACATCTCCCACACCGATCTGCTGCGCGACGCGGACATCGCCATGTACGCGGCGAAGGCGGCCGGCAAGTCCGCGTACCGACGGTGCACGCAGGGGCTGCGGGAGTCCGCGGTGAGCCGGGCCGAGCTGATCGCCGACCTGCGGCGGGCCGTCGACGAGGAGCAGCTGCACCTGGAGTTCCAACCGATCGTGGACCTGGCCACCGGTGCGGTACGCAGCGCGGAGGCGCTGGTCCGGTGGCGTCACCCCCGGCTGGGCATGCTCAGCCCGGCCCGGTTCCTGCCGCTGGCCGAGGAGACCGGGCTGATCCTGCCGATCGACAGGTGGGTCATCCACGAGGCGTGCCGGGCGGCGGCGACCTGGCAGGACCGGGTTCCGGCGGCGACGGTGGCGGTGAACATCGCCGCGTCGCACCTGCGCCGGCCCGACCTGATCGCCACCGTCACCGAGGCCACCGCGGGTGCCGGGCTGGCGCCCCGGGCGCTGACCCTGGAGCTGACCGAGTCGGCGTTGATCGAGGGCAGCGAGGCGGTCCTGGACCGGCTGGGGCAGCTGCGGGAGCTGGGCATCCGGATCGCCATCGACGACTTCGGCACCGGGTACTCGTCGCTGAGCTACCTGCACCGGATCCCGGCGACCGAGCTGAAGATCGACAGGTCGTTCGTGGCCCGGATTCCCGAGGACGCCCGGGCGTACGCGACTGTGGAGATGGTGACCCGGCTGGCCGGCGCGTTCGACCTGGGCGTGGTGGCCGAGGGGGTGGAGACCGAGCGGCAGCACGACGCGGTGGCCGCGATCGGCTGCGTGCAGGGGCAGGGTTACCGCTACGGTCGCCCGACCGCCCTGGCCGAGCTGCGGACCGTCTTGGCGAAGGCCGACCCGCAGGGTGTGTCCGGCGTCGCAGAATCGGGCTTGACCCTCACGTGACGGCAGGCGGGACCGTGGTTCCGGAAAGGGGGAACCATGGCCCACACGGTTGGTCAGGTGGCGAAGCTCGCCGGCGTGACGGTCCGGACGCTGCACCACTACGACGAGATCGGTCTGCTGACGCCGAGCGGGCGTAGCGGCTCCGGCTATCGCCGCTACTCCGAGGCGGACCTGGAGCGGTTGCAGCTGATCCGGTACTACCGCGAGCTGGGGTTCCCGTTGGACGAGATCGCCGTGATCCTCGACGACCCGGCGAGCGGCCCCGAAGCGCACCTGCGCCGCCAGCACGAGCTGCTGACGGTGCGGATCAAGCGCCTTCAGGAGATGGTCGCGGCGATCGAATTCGCGATGGAGGCGAGCAAGATGGAGATCCAACTGACCCCGCAGGAGCGGTTCGAGGTCTTCGGGGACTTCGACCCGGACGCCCACGCCGAGGAGGCGGAGCAGCGGTGGGGTGGCACCGAGGCGTACCGGGAGTCGAACCGGCGGACATCGCGCTACAGCAAGCAGGACTGGCAGCGGTTCAAGGCGGAGACCGAGGACTGGGGGCGGCGGATAGTGGCGCTGCTGGCCACTGGCGCGCCGGCCGACGGGCCGGAGGCCAGGGAGCTGGCTGAGGAGCACCGGCAGCAGATCAGCCGATGGTTCTACGAGTGCTCGTACGAGATCCACACCGGGCTGGCCGACATGTACCTGGCCGACGAACGGTTCACCGCCCACTACGAGGCGATGGCTGCCGGTCTGGCGGAGTATCTGTCCGAGGCGATCCACGCCAACGCGATCGCCCGCGCCTGATCAATAGCGTGCAGACGATGACGGATCGGGAGAGTATGACTGGCGTCCGCTCTCCCGATCTTCGGAGGTTGCATTGCTGATCGTCGCCGGCACGCTGCACGTCGACCCGGCCGAGCGGGACGACTACCTGGCCACCTGCGCCGAGATCGTCCGCCAGGCGCGCGAGGCGCCCGGTTGCCTCGACTTCGCCATCAGCCCGGACCTGATCGAGCCGGGGCGGATCAACGTCTACGAGCGGTGGGAGTCCGAGGAACAGCTGCTGGACTTCCGCGGCTCCGGCCCGGAGCCGGAACAGCAGGTGGCGATCGTCGAGGCCGAGGTGCACAAGTTCCTGATCAGCGCGGTCGAGTCACCCTAACCACCGGTTGGAGTGGGCGCGGGGCCGGACGGGTCGGGGAGAACCCGTCCGGCCCCGCGGTCAGCGGCCGGGGGTGCGGGGCGTCGCGGCCGGAACGCTCCCGGTAGGCGCACCGGGGGCGGTCACGGTCGGGACGCCACCGGGCCGCTTGGTGGTGGGCGTGTCGGGGCGGCTGGTCGTGCCACCACGCGGGTTCGGGGTGGGTCGGGTCGTCGGCCGTCCGGCACCGCTCGGTGCGCCCGTGGGGTGGGCGCGGTCCTCCGACGCGGCGTCGGCGCAGTAATCGTCGACCTGTCCGGCACCGCCGGCCGCCTCGACCAGTTCGGCGAAGGCCGGGTTCTCCGACGCCTTGCCCGGGTTCGTCGCGGCGCCGGCCGCATACGCCTTGCACAGGCCCACCAGCGAGGGCGACGGACCGTCGCTCGCGCCGGCCCGGTCGGCCGGCCCGGCCGGGTGCGACGGGGTGGCGGTAGGTGCTGCCGGGGCGTGGGTCGCCGGGCGCGCGGGCGGGTCGACAAGCGGGTTGGGCAGCGCGCCGGTACCGGCGGCCAGCGCCACACCACCGAGCCCGCTGGCGGCGACGACGGTCGCCGCCTTGACGGTGAGCAGCTTCGCCAGCGTGATCTTGAGCATTGATTCTCTCCGTGGTCGAGGTTCGGGGGCGAGATCAGCGGCAGCCCGGAATGCGGCCACCGCCAGCTGCTCCCCAGCCATCTCGTCGTGTCGTACCGGCCCGCGTGCCGCGCGGAGTGGCGCGGCGAGCGGACCGGCCTGGCTCAGGGCGACCGGGTCGGCGTCCAGCAGCCGCTCGGCGGTCTTCCTGTCCATGCGTCGAGGTGACGGTTTGCTCATCTCGTCTTCCCTGGCGTCGTCCCGGATCATTTGCGTCACTCACCCGCCGCGAGTCGACGCACCGTGGGCGTGGGCGGGCGTAATCCCGGTTCGGGCGCGATGGCGCCGTCCCGGACGGTCTGCGGGTCGAGGCGTGCGGCCAGCCGGCGCAAACCCCGCCAGGCGGCGGTACGCACCGCGCCGGGTCGCTTGCCCAGCACCTGGGCGGTGGCCCGGGCGTCGAGTCCGACCACCACCCGGAGCAGGATCGCCTCGGCCTGGTCGGTTGGCAGCGTGGCGATCAACTCGATGGCCGCGCGGGTCGCGGCGGCCTGGACGGCCTGGTCGGCGGTGTCCTGAGCGGCGGGCAGGTCGACAAGCGCGTCGGCGGACAACGTCGCCGCGGGCCGCCGTCCCCGGCGGCGTAGGTGATCCAGCGCCCGGTGTCGAGCGATCCCGGCGGCCCAGGCCCGGAATCCGGCCCCTTCGTCACGGAATCGGCGCAGGTCGCGGGTGATCTGCAACCACGCCTCCGAAGCCACGTCCTCGGCGTCGGCGCCGACCATGCCCCGCAGATAGCGCAGCAGACCGGGTTGCACCTGCCGGTACAGCAGCCGGAACGCATCCTCGTCGCCATCCTGTGCGGCCCGTACCAGCGCGGTGAGGTCCGATTCGGTGTGGCCGCCGGTGCCGCTCGTCACCGACACCACCGGTAGGAATCCACCGGCACGACCGCCAGTTCCGGTATCGCCAGCACCTCGCCACCAGATTCGCCGTCACGGGCCACGCCATTGGACGGCAGCCCTCGTCAACCCGTACGACTGATCGGCGTACCGGTGCCCGGTTACGTCACAGCCGCCGGGTCGGAAAGCGAACGGCACAGAGCGGAACCACCGTCTCGTCCATGTTGCTCCACCGATCGGGTAATTCGACCACTTCTGGCCGTGTCCAGGGTGGTGCCCGCAGCCGTTAACACTGTGACACCCCATTTGGTGGCCTGCGGTTGGTGGCATGCGCGGCGAAGGAGTCGGCGTGGCAAGGACTGATTCGACGGGTTCGACATGGCGGTACCGGTGGGCGCGCCGGCAGAACGAGCGCCGGCTGCGGCTGTTCCGCAGCGCCGAGGGGAACTGGCGGCGACGCGACGACGAGCTGCGCCGCCTGCGTACGCTCGCCGAGCAGTGCCAGGGCTCGGCCACGGCCGGTGACGGCCTCCCATTGGAACTGGCCCCCGGCGAGGTCGTACTCCGGGTGGTGCCGGCCGCGCAACTCGTGGAGATGCGGCACGACGGCGTGCTGCCGGCCCCCGACCTGACCGTCGGTGCGCACACTGGTCGGCTGCGCCGACGCCTTCCCGACGGGGTACGGGTCACCGACGCCGGCATGGCGGTGATCACCAACCGGCGGTTGGTGCTGCTCGGCGGCCGGGGTCGGCGCGACTGGGCGTACGGCAGGATGACCGGTCTGGCGCACGACCCGCACGCGTCGGTGACTCTGATCCAGGTGCTGGACCGCCGACGGACCTCCGGGGTGCTGCTGCGCCCGGATGTGGCGGCCGAGTTCCGGTTCGTGCTCACCCTGGCCTTCGCCGACGCCATCGAGCAGCGCCAGGCGGTCATCGACCAGCTCGACGAGTTGATCAGCGAGCACGACCGGCTGCGTCCGTCCCGCCCGGGCATCGCCACGCCGGGGCAGGCCCGGCTGTCGGCGCTCATCCCCGGCGGGCGACGGACCGCCGTGGTCGCCGCCGCGCTCGCGGTGATGGTGCCGGTGGCGCTGGCCAACTCCGGCCCGTCCGACCCGACAAGCACCGAGACCGCGGTGGCCGCCGCCCCGGCACCGGTCGCGGCCAGCGCCTCGACCACACCGCGGGCCACCCGCTCAGCCAAGCCGCGCCCGGCCAGCCCGAAGCCCGAGCGGCGCTGCGGTGCCCCCGACAACCCCATGGGGTACGACTTCTGCGGCGGGGACCGGGTCCGCGAGCCCGCTCGCGAGGTGTGCGACCACTTCGACTGCGTGCCCGGATTCTGGGAGGGACGCGGCTATCTGGTGGAGTGTGCGAACGGCAAGGTCAGCCTGGCCGGCGGCAGCCCTCGGGCCTGCGGCCTGCACGGTGGCGTACGCCGCACCGTCTGGGACTGACCGGCCGCCTACCCGGGTGCGTGGCAGACCGCTTCGACGTTGTTGCCGTCCGGATCGCGGACGAACACGCCGAAGTAGTCGGCGTGGTATTCCGGCCAGACGCGAGGCTCGTGCAGCACCCGCGCCCCGGCGGTCACCGCCGCGTCGTGGAACGCCCGCACCGAGGCCCGGTCGGGTGCGGTGAAGGCGATGTGGCTCTCCCGCCCCACCGCCTCGGCGGGGGCCGGGCTGAGCCAGAAGTCCGGCTTGCCGCTGCCGTAACCGACGGCCTCGGGATACTGCAACATCCGGCGGGCACCGAGCGTGGCCAGGACGGCGTCGTAGAACGTGATGCTGGCGTCGAGGTCACGGACCTGAATGCCGAGATGGTCGAGCATCTGCTGCCTCCGGCGTACGGGAAGGGCTCGGACGAAACAGAGGCTAGGGCCCGGGTACGACAGGAGCCGAGGCTCGCCGTCGAGTCACCCGAGGCGGGGGCGCCGCCACGGACGGCCGCGCCCTGCCCGGCAGGCGACGGGACGCGATCAGGACGCGGCCGCCGCCTCGGCGGCCAGCCGCTCGGCCCTGCGCTGCCCCCACTCGCCCAGCGGGCCGAGCGCCTCGTTGAGCGACCTGCCGTGTTCGGTCAGGGAGTACTCCACTTTGGGTGGGACCTCCCGGTAGACCTCGCGGTGGACCAGACCGTCCTGCTCCATCTCCCGCAGATGCTGGATGAGCATCTTCTCGCTGACGCCGGGCAGGCCACGTTTCAGCTCGCCGAACCGGCGGGTGCCGTGGTTGTCCAGCTCCCACAGGATCAGCGACTTCCACTTCCCCGACACCACGTCCATCGCGGCGTCGATCCCGCAGATGTACGGGCCGCACCTGTCGCCCGATGTCATGGTTCCGCCTCCTCGGTAGTCGAGCTTCAATACTTACCTCCAGGTAAGTATTGAACAAAATAGTGGGTACTTGCCCGCTCGATTGTGGTCGCCAACCATGGTGATCGGCGCGCCCGTCGGATCACCGGACAGAGCAGGGGACCACCCGAATGACAGTCAGCACCACCTTCCTGGGACTGGGCGCGATGGGCAGCGCGCTCGCGAGAACGGCGTCGGACGCCGGCCACCGGATCGTCTGTTGGAACCGCACCGGTCACCGGGCGCAGAGCCTCGGCGAGCAGGGCGCCGTCATCGCCGACAGCGTCGAGCAGGCGATCGTCGGCACGCGCACGGTCGTCGTCTGCCTCTTCGACGCCACCTCCGTACGGCAGGTGCTCGAACCCGTGGCGACCGGCCTGGCCGGGCGTACCGTGATCAACCTGACCACCACGACGCCGAACCAGTCCCGTGACCTCGCCCGCTGGGCCGGCGAGCGGGACATCGACCTCCTCGACGGTGCGATCATGGCCGTCCCGGAGACGATCGGCGGCCCCGAGTCGGCGATCTTCTACAGCGGATCGGCGGAGGGCTTCGCGCAGCACCGACAGCTGCTCGACCTGTGGGGCGAGAGCAGCTACCTCGGGCCGGACGCGGGCATGGCGGCGCTCTACGACACGGCGATGCTCGCCGGCATGTACGCGATGTTCGCCGGCTTCCTGCACGGCGCGGCCATGGTCGGCTCCGAGGGGGTGCCGGCCGGCGAGTTCGTCCGGCGGCAGGCGCCGTTCCTCGCCGCGATGACGGAGCAACTGGCCGACTACGCCGCGACGATCGACGAGCAGGACTACCTCGGGCCGGGCCAGCAGAGCCTGCGGTTCACCGAGACGGCCCTCAGCACGGTGATGCAGGCCAGCACCGGGCAGGGCGTCACCGACGAGGTGCTCAAGCCGGCGTACGACATCGTCCGTCGGCAGCTAGCCGCCGGGTTCGGGGAGCACGGCACCGCCCGTATGTTCGAGGAACTGAGGAGTGTCCGATGAACGGGAACAGCGATCTCCGACCGGTGACCGTCATCGGTCTCGGGCCGATGGGGCAGGCGATGGCCGCCGCCCTGATCCGCGCCGGCCATCCGGTCACGCTGTGGAACCGCACCCCGAGCCGGGCCGACGCCCTGGTCGCCGGAGGAGCCACCCGCGCGCCGACGCCCGCAGCCGCCGTGGCCGCCAGTGAACTGACGATCCTCAGCCTCACCGACTACCCGGCGATGTACGACATCCTCGGCCCGGTGGCGAACGATCCCGGGGCCCTTGCCGACCGCACCCTGGTCAACCTCAGTTCCGACACCCCCGACATCTCCCGACAGGCGGCGACGTGGGCCGCGAGCCACGGTGCACGGTTCGTGACCGGCGGGGTGATGGTGCCCGCCCCGATGGTCGGCACCAGCGAGGCGTACGTCTTCTACAGCGGAGCCAGCGAGGCGTACGACCGCAGCGAACCGGTGCTGAGGATCATCGGCGAACCGAGGTACCTGGGCGCCGATCCGGGGTTGGCGCAACTGTTCTACCAGGCGCACCTCGACGTCTTCCTCACCTGCCTGTCGAGCCTGCTGCACGCCACCGCACTCGTCACCGCGGCAGGCGTACCGGCGGCCGAGTTCCTACCCGATGCGCTCACCACCCTCACCGACATCCCGGCGATGATCGGCGACGGGTCGGAGCTGGCGCGCGCACTGGAGGCCGGCGAGCACCCGGGCGACCTGAGCACGGCGCGGATGATGGGTGCCACGGCCGACCACATCCTGCGGACCAGCGAGACAGCCGGCGTCGACGTCGAGCTGCCGAAGGCGGTCAGGTCACACTACGAGCGGGCGGTCGCGGCCGGCCACGGCGACCAGGACTGGACCGCCCTGTACGAGGTGATCAGAGCGAGGCGCTGACCCGGCTTGCGGCCGGCGGGCGTCCGGGGACGGCGGTCAGGGCGGGGCGCTGACCCGGCTTGCGGCCGGCGGGCGTCCGGGTACGGCGGTCAGGGCGAGGGGCTGACCCGGGGTTGCGGCCGCACCCGTCCCGGGCCGCCCGGGGGACGGCGGTCAGGGCAGCTCCGCAGCGTGGTCGGCCAGGCGGGCCAGGGCGGGCGCGGCGACGCGCAGCCGCTCCCGGTCGGTCGCGTCGAGGCTGGCCAGGGCGGCGGCGAGCAGCTCGCGGCGGTGCTGTCCGTAGGCCGCGATGCGCTCGCACGCCACGTCGGTCAACTCCAACCGGACGGTACGCCGATCGGCGGGGTCCCGCTCCCGGCGCAGCAGGCCGGCGGTGGTCAGCTCGCCGACCAGGGTGCTCACCGTGTTCGCGGCGGTGCCCAGTCGCTCGGCGGCCTCCCGGACGCTGATCCCGGGCTGACGCTGCACCAGCCGCAGCACCTCGACCTGCGCGTCCGGCAGGGCGGCCCGCCCGGTCCGCTGGATGGCCCGCCGGCGGAGCACCCGATGCAGGTCACTGAGGGCGGCACCGAGCTGGTCGAGCGTCTCGTCGGTCACAGTGCCGCCCTTCCACGCTGCAACACCTCTGTAGGCAGAGCTATCGTAGCCGGACGCCCCCGGCAGCCGGCCACGCCGTGGTGGCGCCGACCGCCGAGGGGACACCGATGCCGCAGACCGACGTGCCCGTACGCCCGCCGGAGCGCATCACCCCACCCACCGGCCGCGCCGCCCTCGCGCTGCTGGTGCTGCTCGGCTCGCTCACCGCGATCGGTCCGCTGTCGCTTGACACCTACCTGCCGGCGTTTCCCGGGATGACCCGCGATCTGGCCGCCAGCCAGGCGCAGATCCAGCTCTCCCTGACCACCTGCCTGATCGGCATGGCCCTGGGCCAACTCATCACCGGCCCGCTCAGTGACCGCTGGGGGCGGCGTCTCCCGGTGCTCGTCGGCGTCGCCGCGTACACCCTGTTGTCGCTGGTCTGCGCCCTCGCGCCGTCGGCGGAGACGCTCGCGGTGGCCCGCTTCGCGCAGGGTTTCGCCGGTGGCATGGGCACCGTCGTCGCCCGCGCTGTCGTGCGTGACCTGTACTCCGGCCGGGCCGCTGCGAAGTACTTCTCCCGACTCGTCCTCATCTTCGGCATCGCGCCGATGGTCGCCCCCGCCCTCGGCAGCCTGGTGCTCAACGTCGGCGACTGGCGCACCATCTTCGTCGCGCTCGCCCTGGTCGGTGCCCTGCTCGCCACCGCCGTCGCGCTGCGGCTGCCGGAGACCCTGCCCGCCGCGCGGCGCAGCACCGGTGGCCTGGCCGCGACCGCCGCCGCCGGCCGCGCGCTGCTCGCCGACCGCGTCTATCTCGGGTACGCGCTGACCCAGGGCCTCGCCTTCGCCGGCCTCTTCGCCTACCTCTCCGGTTCCTCGTTCGTCCTCCAGGACGTCTTCGGCCTCTCCGCCGGCACGTTCAGCATCCTCTTCGGCCTCAACGCGCTCTCCTTCGTCGCCGTCGGCCAGCTCAACGCCCGCCTGCTCGACCGCTACGATCCGCGGCCACTGCTGGTCATCGGCCTCGGTCTCGGTCTGCTCGCCGCCCTCGGCGTGCTCGCCGGGGCACTGCTGAACAACCTGCCAGTGGTCATCGCCGCGCTCTTCGTCTTCCTCGGCTCGCTCGGCCTGGTGATGCCCAACGGCACCGCCCTCGCCCTGGACCGGCACGCCTCCCGCGCCGGCACCGCAGCGGCGCTGCTCGGCGGCATCCAGGCCGTCATCGCCGCCAGCGCCGCACCACTTGTCGGGCTGGGTGGCGAGGGCAGCGCGCTCCCGATGGCCGTGGTACTCAGCGCCGCAGCCGCCGCCTCCCTGCTGATGCTGCTGACCCTCGCCCGCCCGGCCCGCGCCCGATAGCTGCGGCTGCGCCGGCTACTCGGGCTGCGGCCGCCTACTCGGGCTGCGGTTGCTGCGACTGCGGCTGCGGCTGTTCGGGCTGTTCCGGGTCGTTGGCGAGCGCGGCGGCGAGCCGCTCCAGGAAGGCGTCGACCTGCCCCATGTCGTAGCCGCGCAGCGCGACGGTGAGCGTGGTGGGATCCAACTCCGCTCTGACCGCCTGACGCTGCGCCGCCGTCCCCGAGGCGAGCACGTCCAGGCCCCGCCGGACCAGGTCGTCCACCTCGTTCTTGAGGTACCCGCGCAGCGCCGTCTCGAAGACCGGCTCGGAAACGACCCCCGATTGGCCCTGCCGGGCGTCGACTCGACCTTGCCGGGCATCGGTGAAGCGACCACCGCTGACCCGGTTCAACTCGGCGGCCACCTCGTCGGCCGACTCCCGCACGTCGGCGAGGTCGAGCAGGACCAGAGCAGGCCGGCCGTCGACCGGGCTGCGGGCGGTGAGTGGCCTGTCGATTGTCGACCCGACGCCCGGGACCAGCAGCAACGACGGGGTGGGCGGTGTCGCGCCCGCTGCCCGTGCTGGCTGGTCCAGCACTATCGCAGCGATCTCGGCCCACGGGACCAGCCGGTTGAGCCCGGCGACCCGCAGGTCCAGCCCGTCGGCGCCGATCCGGAACCGGAACGGCCGCAGCGACCGGGCGGTGGTCCAACCACCCATCAGCAGTGCGGCTCCGGCGAAGATCCAGACACCGGTCCCGGGTGATTCCTTGCCCAGCAGCAGCGACACCCCGAACGCGAGCAGCAGCACCCCGAGGGCCAGCGAACGCCGATTCCTGCGCAGCTCCACAGCGACACCTCGATCATCTGAGCGGCCGTGCAGAGCATGGCACGCCCACGCAACCGCCGCTGACCCCGCCCGCACCAGCCCACCGTCGATCGCTGACGCTCAGTCGGACGGGGCGCCCTGGCGGCGCTGGTCGGGTGGGTTGTCTTGGTGGCGTCGGTTGTCCAGCTCCGGCCAGCGGGCGATCAGGGCCGCGAGCTCGTCGAGTACCGCGTCCACAGCGGTGCGGTCGTAGCCCAGCTCACCTGTGGTCAACTCCGCCCGGGCCTCCTCGAAGCGCGCCCTGGCCCCCCAGCGCGGCAGCCACTCGTCGATGAGCAGCCCGTCCCGCCCCTGTCGGATCAACCCGTCCACCTGGGCCGGGTCGTAACCTCCCGGCCCGACTGCGAAGTCCAGCGCCTCGAAGCGTGCGTGACGGTGGTGGCGGACGTCGATGAAGCGGCTCCCGGCGAAGCGGGCAAGAGCCCCCGCCACCTCGTCCAACGACTGCTTGATGTCGGCGAGATCGAGCAGGACCAGCGCCGGCCGCCCGTCGATCGGGCTCTGCCCGTCGAACGGGCCGTCGATCGTCGAATCCGCCGCCGGCACCAGCAGCAGACCGGAGTAGGGGGGCTTCTTCACGTCGATCGTCGGCACGTCCTGGTCGAGGATGATCGCGTCGATCTCGGCCCACGGCACCGCCCGGTTGAGCCCGGCAACCCGGACGGCCAGCCCGTTCGGCCCGATGTCGAATTTGAACGGCCGGCGTTCGGCGAGGACGATCCCGCCGCCGATCAGCAGGGCGAGAAGGCCGATGATCCAGCCAAGTACGGTGAGCTCGAAGCAGCCCAGCAGGAATACGCCGGTCACGAAGAAGAACAGGCCGAGCACCAGCGGGCCACGGCTTCTCCGCAACTCCACATCGACCCCCTCGAATCAATGAGGCGTTGCGGAGAGCATCGCACGGGCCGACCGGTCGGAGTGTCCTCCCGGCGACTGTGATGCCCGGCGGGCCCGGCGGCCGGTCCCGGCGGGGCCGTCCCGAGGCCGTCCGGGGCGCCCGCAGCGGAGGCGGGTCAGGCCGCGCCGAAGTCGGGGATGGTGATGGTGCCGTCCGCGGCGATCGGGAAGCCCGGATTCCAGGCGATCTCCCAGAGGTGACCGTCCGGGTCGGTGAAGTAACCGGCGTACCCGCCGTAGGAGGTGTCGCGAGCCGGTTGGGTGACCACGGCACCGGCCTGGGCGGCGGCGGCCATCAGCTGATCCACCTCGGCGCGCTCGCGTACGTTGTGGGCCAGCGCGACCCCGGCGAACCCGCCCGCGCCCCGGTCCTCGACACCGGCGTCCTCGGCCAGCGACTGGCGCGACCACAGCACCACGGCGAGCCCGCCGGCCTGGAAGAACACGGTCTGTTCGACCTCCTGGCCCTGCCAGCCGAGCTGCCGGTAGAAGTCGCGGGACGCGGCCAGGTCGGCGACGCCGAGCGTGATCAGACTGAGTCGCTGTTCCATCGCAGCAAGGTAACCCGGATCTGCGACGGCTACCCGAGGGGGACCTGGACGGCGACGTCGTGTTTCGGGTAGAGCGAGGCGAACTGGTCGGCGCCGTACTTGTCGCGGAACATCGCCACGACGTGGTCGACCCGGTCGGCTTCGGTGATCGGGGTGGCGCTCGAACTCAACGCGGTGCCGTTGACCGCCAACTGGACCATCGGGGTCTGCCGGACGTTCTTGTACCACTGACTGTCCGAGCCGGTCACCGGCACCAGGAACACGTTGTCGTCCTCCTGCACGAACCACACCGGATGGGTGATCTGCCGCCCGGACCTGCGGCCGGTCACGGTCAGCTCGACTTCGCGTACGCCATCAAGTGCGTCACCTATCGCGTTGGTCATGGTTTCCCCCGCTGCTCGCCCCCGACGATGCCTCTGCTCGTCAGGCTAGGGACCGGCGTCGCTCCGCGTCGCCGGATCCGGCAGCTTCGCCGGGCGAAACAGAGAACTCCCGGTGCCGCGTCGCACGACACCGGGAGTTCCTGCTCAGGTCAGCTCAGCGGTGCGCCGCCGGGCTGGACCACGTTGTTCACCGTCAGGGTGTACGGCGCGTACTGGGTGACCTGCTCGGTCGGCTCGTCGTAGGCGACGATGGCGACCACCTTCGGGAAGGCGGTCAGCAGCGCCGTCTGGATCAGACCGAGGGTGAAGCCGGACTTGCCGTCGACCTCGACCTGGTAGGCCAGCTTGAGCTTCTCGTCGATGCCGACGAACCTGACGTTCCAGTTCGCCACCGGGGTCGGGTTGATCTCCGACGGCGAGTCGAACGGCTCAAGGCTCGAACCGTCGCTGACAAGCGTGCCGCCGACCGAGATGTCGTCGATCAGCAGACCGCCCTCGTTGACACCGCCGTCGCTTACGTACCGGAAGCTGACCAGCACGTCCTGACCCGCGTACGCGGACAGGTCGAACGAGTGCGGCTGGAAGCCGTCGGTGGTGCCGTTCAGCGCCGGGCCGAGCGGACCGGCGACGGTCTCCTCACCGGGGATGACGGTGTAGGTCTCGCCGCCGTCGGTGGAGACGCTGACGTAGCCGTAGTCGTAGCCGGCCTCGGCACCGTACTTCGCCAGGAAGGTGAGCGTCGGGTCGGCGGCCGGCACGCTCACCTCGGTGACCGCGGCGACGTCCAGGCTGTTGCCGTTGCCGGACCAGAGCACCGGGTTGCCGCTGCGGTCCGGGTCGTTGCTGACGATCTGCCAGGCCAGCGGGACCGCCGGTAGCGTCTTCGCGCCCTGGAACTTGATCGACCGCAGGTCACCCCGGCTCAGCGGCTTGCCGTTGGCCTTCTGCAAGGTGACGTAGTCGGCGCCGTTCGGTGCCGCGCCGCCGGCCGCGTACGAGGCCGGGTTGGCCAGGTTCACCGTGGCGTCGAGGCTGGCCGTGGTGACCCGGCGCTTGTCCACCCCGAGCATGACGCCCAGCTTGGAGTTCCCGACGATCCGGTCCACCAGGTTCATCGTCTGGTAGTCGTGGATCACCTTGTACATGTCCTTGACGCCCTCGGCCTTCAACGCCGCCTCAAGGCTGGCGAAGCCCTGAAGCTCACCGTCGCGGTGCAGCCGCGAGATGAAGTCCAGGCCGTAGCGGTCGTACAGGAACAGGACGAACGAGTAGACGTTGCCGTAGTCGGCGAGCACCCCACTTGAGGTACTGCCCTCGTTCCACAGGTTTATCGAGTTCTCCGGGCCGCCGCAGTCCCGTGGATTCGTGTTGTAGTCCGTCTGGACGATGCCGAAGCCCTGGAAACAGTGGATGTGGCTGTCCGTGCCCGGCTCGTCGACCCGGGCCGTGGCGTCGACATACCCGGCGAGCGTCTGCACGAAGTCGGAGAGACCCTCGTTCAGCCAGGTCGTCTCGAACGGGTCGGTGTAGTAGTGCGCCAGGTGCTGCCACTCGTGGATGAACGTGCCCTCGTACAGCTGCGGGCGGGCCGGGCGGCTGGTGCACAGGTCGTCGGTCGGCTCGTTCGGCGGGTTCGCGCCGGTGCGGTGCGCCCAGTCGAACGCGTCGACAGTCATGATGTTGCGGTCGAGCAGCTCGTTGAAGAGCGAGAAGTGGAACCCGGCAATGTAGCTCGGGGCGGCCGGGAAGTCGTAGAAGTTGTCGTCGCGGACGTTGTCGACGAGCGTGACGGTCCGGTTGCCGGCACCCGTGTAGTCCCCGTCGATCTGCGCGTTGCTGCCGTCCCGCTCCGGCGGGGTGCTGAACGCTGCGGTCGACTTCGGGTACATGTTCGTGTCGAACTCGTTGACCAGGCTCGCGACCTGCTCGTCGGTGACCACCGTCGAGTTCGGAACCTGCCGGCGGCAGTCACCCTCCGGGAACTCCGTGTCGTTGGCGACCCACACCTCGATGTTGTCGCCCACGCCGCGCAGCGTGTAGTCCTTCAGGTAGATGACGCCCTGGTAGTCGTCCAGGGCGAGCCACTGCCGGACCGTGCCGACCGGCGGCGTGTCGGCCGCTGCGGCCTTCGATCGGGCCTGGGTACGCGGCTGATACTGGGTCGGGGCCTCCAGACGCTGCCCGTTGAAGGTGAAGTCCTTGCGGGTCAGCTCACGGACATCGCTGGCGAGCCCGGTGGCCGGCGCCGGCACCGGCTTCACGGTCGCGGCCTCCGGGGTGGCCGAGGCCGGAGCCGGCTGAGCAATGACGAAAAACGGTAGGACGATGGCGCTGGCTGCTATCCCCGCGAAGCGGCGTCGTGCCACGAAACCTCCTCATAGGTGGAAGACCACCCGCCCCGGGGTGGCCCAGGCACCGGTGGATCTACGCACGCTGATCGAGCGTCTCCGTATCCTGTGCACGTCGTCACCGATCAGGCAACCCTTCACCGCCATCGATCAGCCGGAACGGGATGATCGACGAACATAATGCGAAGATCGAGGCCAGCTGTTCGAGGTACATCTGGTACAGCCGCAGACGGTCGCGTTCCGCGTCGGTCAGGTGGTCCCGGCCCAGGTAGCCGGGGAGCGGACCGGGCACCCCAGCCGGTTCGGCGAACACCGCGAGCGACACCAGCTCGGCGATAGGGTCACCGTAGAAGGCCCGCTCGCCGTCGATGATCCCCTCCACTGCGAAGCCGTCCCCGTCCGGCCGGACGAAGATGTCGCCTTGCAGATCTTCGCCGGTCGGCTGAGCCTGACCTGCCGTTCTGCAAGATCCCGTGGCACCTACGGCCGATGCCTCGGTGTTGATCTTTCCAGTTAACCTCTGCCGCACTGCCTGCTAGCTGGCAAGCAGAGCAGCTTCCTCGAAGCCCGTAACCCGGGTCGGTACGCAGACACCTTCATCGGTGTGGCGAACCACCCGCACCCGTACCCTTAGATCAGGAGCAAGTATGTCGCAGCCCGCAGTCTCCCCGCAGCAGCCGGTGCTCGTGCAAGTTCGCCAGAAGGAAACCGGCATCGCCTACCTGCTCTGGTTCCTGCTCGGCGTCTTCGGCGGCCACCAGTTCTACCTCGGCAAGGTCGGACGGGGTCTGCTCTACCTGTTCACCCTCGGCATCTTCGGCGTGGGCGTTCTGATCGACCTGTTCACGCTGCCGAGCCAGGTGCGTCAGGTCAACACGCAGCTCGCCGTCGGCACCCGCTGACCAACTCCGAGGCTGCTACCCGGCAGCGGTGAACGGTCCCGTGAGCTGCGGAGACGCACTCCGGGGCCGTTCTTGCCCGGGGCGGTCGAGCCCCGCCCGAGACCACCGGCCACCCGCGATGGCCAGTGGTCCACCCGAGGAGTAACCCATGACGGAACCATCCCCGCAGGCGATTGACAGCTGGGAGAGAGCTGAGCTGAACGCTGCCGCGTGGATGCGGCACTGGGGCTTTAGCGACGCACGCGTTACTAACGGTGGTGCCGATTCAGGCGTAGACGTCCGTTCACACGGAGCTCTAGCCCAAGTGAAATACGAGGCAGTCCAGGTTGGGCGGCCGGTGGTGCAGCGCTTGTTCGGCGCTTGGGGGCGTAGTGCCGAGAAGGCCTTGTTTGTCTTCTCTGGCGCTGGATTTTCCTCGCACGCTGTCAAGTACGCCAATGATGTGGACATCTGCTTGTTCAAGTACACGCTTACGGGCTCGATGAATGCCGAGAACCGCGCTGCTCGGGCTTTTCTGCAGCGGTTCGAGGCTCAGCGAGTTGCGGTCGAGCAGCAGCGCTTGGCCGTGCGGGCTGATGCCGAGCATGAGACTGCGGCGCAAGCGCGAATGCTGGCGCAGTTTGCCACCGGGCTGAGAGCCCTGGAGGCGAAACGAGTCTCCGCAGGCGTAAGTACGAGAGCAGGCGTGAGTACGAGAAAGGCCACCCCTCAGGGGCGGGTTCGTCTGGGGTGTGGCATCGCGTTGCTGCTGGCTTGGGTTTGTATGGCGGTTGCGCTTCAGTCACTCGGTGATGTGGTGGTCAGGACAGTCTGGATCGGCCTTTCAATCGTCTTGATCGTCTCGGGAATCGCTGCCTTGTCGCGCGGAACCGTCGAAGACTGAATGTCCACGAGACATGGCTGGGCAAGATGAGTAGGCAGAGCCGGAGCAAGAGCCTGACCTCAGCCGTTGATATCAGACTCGGGGCAGCCGCGTGTTCCTATGCGGAGCCTCTCAGCGCGCTCCGCCGGACAAGCAACTCACCTCATCGCCAACGTCAGGCGGCGATGGCGCGGGCAGCGGCGTACATGTCGGCGGGCAGCGGGTGCCGCAGCTCCCAGATGATCCGCATCGGACGGTCGCCGGTGTGCTCCTGGTACCTCATCGGCCCGGCGTACAGGTAGGCCGGCGCGCCCAGGTCACGCTCCGGAATCCTCGTCTCCCGCACGAAGAGGTGCACGGTGGAGCCGCGCGCGGCGTGGTGGATGTAGCGCTGGCCGGTCGCCGACGCCGACGACGTGGTGCTCTGGGACTCCCACTGGAACAGGGTGTCGGTGATGGCCCGGTCGGCGTACATCGTGGTGGGGGAGTAGTGCTGCTCGGACTTCACCAGGGTGACGAAGAAGATGTCAGCGTAGGCGTCCGGCAACCACTTCACCCCTTCCCGCAGCGACCCCGGCTTCGGCATGCCGAAGCCGGCGCACGCCTCGTTGCGGCTGTACCGGGCGTGCACGTTCAGCGGTAGCCCTTCGACCGGCACCGTGACCCGGTGGATGCGGTCCCGGAGCACCTCGGCCACTTGCCGCAGCTCCGCGCAGCGCGCCGGCTCGGCCCACAGCCGGGTCAGCCGCTCCTCCCGTTCGGTGAGCGGTGCGTTCGGCCCCCACAGGTCGAAGTGCAGCATGTCCCACAGCCGCCCGACCTCCGGCCGCTCGCCGGCCGCCACCCGGACCAACAGGTCCAGCCGGTCCGGGTCGTCCAGGTGCAGCATCCGCCCAATGGCCCGACCCAACTCGCGGTCGTCCCGGCCGCCCGGCGAGGCCTCCAGCCCGGCGAGCCGTCGCAGTCCGGTCCACCCGCCGACGCTCGCCGACCGGTAGACGTCCTCGATCTCCACGCCGGCCTCGTGCAGAAACACATCCAGGCCGACGTCGCCGAGCAGCCGTAGCTCCTTCGCCAGCCCGGTCTTCGAGGTCGGCATCGCCGAGCGCAGGTTGGCCAGCACAATGTCCTTGGCCACCCGGTCGAGCTGGATGTGGCAGCCGCTCGGCAGGGACGGGAAGTCGTCGCGTACCGCCTCGGTTATCGCGCGGCGGCTGACCCCGGTCAGAGCGCGCCAGCGTAGGTCGAAGCGGAAGTTGGCGTGCTGCCCGCCGATGAAGTCGAGCACGGTCAGGCACGGTTTGTCGTCGTCCAGGCGCAGCCCACGGCCGAGCTGCTGAAGGAAGATCGTGGCACTCTCGGTCGGCCGCAGCATCAGGATCGTGTCGACCATCGGCAGGTCGACACCCTCGTTGAACAGGTCGACGGTGAACAGCACCTGGACCGTGCCGTCCCTGAACTCCTTGAGTAGGGCCTGCCGACCGGCGGCGTCGACGCGGGACGTGATCGCCGCCGACGGCACACCGTGCCTGCTGAACCAGTCCGCCATGAACTCGGCGTGCCCGATGCTCACGCAGAACCCGAGCGCCCGCATCCGGTCCACGTCGACGCTGTCCCGTACCGCCCGCAGCACCATCCGCGCCCGCGCATCGTTGCCGGTGTAGACGCCGTCCAGCTCCGTCGGGTCGTACCCCTGCCCGCGCTTCCACCGCAGCTGCGACAGATCGACGTCGTCGTGCAGCCCGAAATACTGGAACGGCGCGAGCAGTTGCCGCTCCAACGCCTCCCACAGATGCAGCTCAACTGCGGCGCGACCCTCGAACCACCGCCGCACGTCGCCGCCGTCACTGCGGTCGGGCGTCGCCGTCAATCCCAGCAGTACGCGCGGCGTCAGCCGCTCCAGCAGCCGGGCGTACGTCGGCGCTTCCGCGTGATGGAACTCGTCGACAATCACCATGTCGTACGCCTCAGGGTCGATCTCCCGCCGGTGCAGCGACTGGATGGAGGCAAAGACGTGCCGCCAGTGCTGCGGCTCCCGGCCCCCGACGAGCGTCTCGCCGAAGCTACCGTCCCCCATGACCTGCCGGAATGTCGCCAGGCTCTGCCGCAGGATCTGCTCCTGATGCGCCACGAACAGCAACGAGTCGACGGCCTTCTCCCGGTGCAGCCGGCGGTAGTCGAGCGCCGCCACCACCGTCTTGCCGGTACCGGTGGCCATCACCACCAGGTTCCGCCACCGGCCGTGGACCTTCCGCTCGGCGTCCAGGTCGGCAAGCACCTCCGCCTGGTACGGGTACGGCCGTACGTCCAGGTTGGCGATCTCGGTCGACGCTTCGTCGCGCCGTTCCCAGCGCAGCGCGGTGCGCAGCCGCTCGGCGTCCCTGCCCGGTTGGTAATCCTCGAACGCCGGGTCGTGCCAGTAGTCCTCGAACGTGGCGGTGAACGTGTCGATGACGTACGGCTGTTCGACGTTGGAGATCCTGACGTTCCACTCCAACCCGTCGACAAGCGCCGCCTTCGACAGGTTCGACGAGCCGACGTAAGCGGTGGTCATGCCGTTGTTGCGGCGGAACAGCCAGGCTTTGGCGTGCAGCCGGGTGGTCCGGGTCTCGTAGGAGATCTTGATGTCAGCGCCGAGTTCGGCGAGGCGGTCGAGGGCGCGCTGGTCGGTCGCGCCGAGGTAGGTCGTGGTGATGACCCGGAGGCGGCCGCCGCGCTCGATCAGGTCGCGGATGGCCGGCTCGATGATGCGCAGGCCGTGCCACTTGATGAACGCGCAGAGCAGGTCGACCTGGTCTGCGGACGCCATCTCGTGCGTGACCTCGTGGCCGATCCGGGGTTGGTGACGGCCGTTGACCAGCAGCGCGCCGGTCGAAAGCGGGGTGGTGGGGCGCGGCGGAAAGACAGGCGCGGCCGGTGGGATGGGCGTGGCGGCGATGGCGTGTAGCAGGCGCTGAGCATCGGCGACCTGGTCATCGGCTCCGACTGCACGTGGCTCCAGCGAAGCGATGTACTCCGCAATGCGGTTGACGAAGTCGACCTGTCGGACGAGTTTGTCATCACCACCACCGACCGCCAGCAGCGCTCGACGGGCCAAAGCGGCAACGTGCATGGAGAGCAGGTCGTGCGCGTCGGCGGAGTCGAGTTTGGCATGCTGAGCCAGGCTCGCATCCACTTGCTGGAGCCGCCCGACCATGCCCTTAGTCAGTATGTGCTCGTAAATGCCGGGAGCATGATCAGCCACGGTGGGAGGCTAATCAGCTGCATCGGTTTGCGCTGTCCCCGATCAGTCACGACACGCGGGAGCATCAACGAAAGCTGACCATGGCTCCGGGGGTAGTGTGCCGCGACCGCTCGCCGTCGGGAGGCCACCGCATGCCGCCCCGCCACCACTGGCATGACGTGCCCGACAAGATCCGTCGCCAGGTCGAACAGCACGTCGGCGCAGTCCACGCTGCGTACTCAATCCCGACTGGAGCCTCCTGCCAGTTGTCCGCCGTCCTCGACACGGACACCGGACGGATCTTTTGCAAGGGCGGAACGAGTGACAGCCCTACCGCCTGGCTCTACCGCAACGAAGCCCGGGTCAATCCCTACCTGCCGGACGTGGTGCCGCGCCTCCGCTGGACGATCAACCAGGATGGTTGGCTGCTTCTCGGCTTCGACTACGCGGCCGGGCGACACCCGGATCTCGTGCCCGGATCGCCTGACCTACGTGTGGTGGCGGAGTTGCTGACCGCGCTGAGCCAGCAACTGACGCCCTCTCCGCTGATACCGGTTCAGCGGTTCGCCGACCGGTGGAAGGACCTCGTTGCACCCGAACTGGTCGACAGTCAGACGCTGCTGCACACCGATCTGACGCCGCGAAACTTCCTGCTCTTCGACCGTCTGCGGCTTGTCGACTGGTCCAGCCCGGCTTTGGGTGCGGCGTGGATCGACACGGCCTTCGTGCTGGTGCGTCTTATCCATGCCGGGCACACCCCGGCTGAAGCCGAGGCATGGGCTCGGCAAGTCCCGGCGTGGGCACACGCATCCGACAGCGCTGTCACCGGCTTCGCACACGGGTTGGTGCATATGTGGGAGCGGCGGCAGCGCTCCGATCCTGCTTCTCATCGCGGTCCGTTGCTTACTGCGGCACAGAGCTGGCTGAACCATCGGCATCAGGCGGACCGTTGGTAGTCGTTGGTCGCCTATCTCGGGACATTGAACTGGTCAGCAACCACTCGCCAGTTCAGCTCGGCCTCAAGTGGTTCCACGGCGACGCCTGCATCCCGTTGTACCCGCAGGTGTCTGTCGTAGCTTGGATGCCTGGCCAACGCCGGCTTGACGTTCGGAAGCGCGTGTACCGGGATTCCCGCACCTAGCGCCTCATTGAGGATGCCGAGTGCGAGGGTGTCGTTGATGCCCTGTGCCCACTTGTTGATGACGTTGAAGGTGGCGGGCACGACGGCGACGGCTGTTGCCGGGGGATGCGGCTCGGGCTCACCAGGCTTCCGCCATTCCGCCCGCACCGGGTACCCGGTCTGCTCGGCCAACGTCTCCCGGTCGATCCAGGTGGCGGCGGTCGGGGTTGCGGTAAGGCAGACCGTCCAGCCGTCTTCCTGTAGCAAGTCGATCAATTCGCCGATCCGTAGCACCGGAGGAGCTGCACAAACGACCAGGGCAAGGATCCGTCGGCTGCTCATATCAGGCGGTTTACCTCGCTAACATGCAGCCAGATATCGGTCGGCGGCGCTGAATAGGTCCCTTTCGATGCAAGCTCCGCTCGGAGACGACATCCCGGTCCGCCTTGGTGACGAGCACTTCGGGTGATTATTGCCGCACCTCTCCTGTCGCCCGCCGCGTGGCCGAGACCGCGAACGGCGGGTCACCGCGGTAAGCCCTCCGGCGATTCCTGTCCATTGGAAGGCAATGCGATGGTCAAGTTCCTGGTCAGGACCAGGAAATCCGGCGCATTCTCCCAGCTTGGCCGCAACCGGGCCTGCTGCGTCCAGCCCCACGAGCCGTACGCACGTCGGGCGATCGCGTTGTCGGGACGGACGAGCAGGGTGGCGCGCTGCTCGGTACGACCACTCAGTAGCTGGTCATGCAGTGCTCGCGCCACGCCTCGGCGCCGCCAGTCGGCCCGTACCAGCAGTTCGCTGATCGCGAAGGTCCGCCGGCCGTCCTCGTCGGTGAACCCAGCGGGTACATCCCCCGTGAGGCCCTCCCACCAGCGGGTCTGCGGCGGAAGCGGGAAGCCGTAGACGTAGCCGACCATCTCCCCGTCGACAACGGCGGTGACGAGCTGCCACCCGATGCGTTCCCGGTGTGCGCCGAGCTGGCGACGGTAGCGGTCCTCGCTGTAGAACTCACCCTCGTCGGCGTGCACCTCAAGGTAGAGCCCCACGAGTTCGTCGACGAGCTTCTCGGCCTCATCGGCGGCGTAGGTCTGTAGTACGAGGTTGGCGATCATCGTGTCACCTGCTGGTCGTATGCGCGTGTGAACTGTCGGACGGCGGCGGTCGGACGCTCCAGCCGGCCGAGGTTCGCCCTGACTCCGGCCAGGTGTCTCGCCACCCGCTGGGAACGCAGCTTGCTCACGGCGGGCAACGCGTCCAGCGCCATCCGGGCCGCCTGGTTGACGTCGCCCTGTTGCCGGGTCGCATCGATCAGGTGGACGGAGTAGAGGATCTGGTTGCGCCGGTGTGCCGGGGATGGATTCGTGGTGACCGCTCGAAAGGCGTCCGCTGCGCGACCTGGCTGGCCGAGGCACAGGTAGGAGAGCCCACGAATGCCCTGGACCTCCTGGTTGTTGACGAAGTGCACGAAACTCTGGTCGTCTTCGTGCGGGCCGCGGTCCAACTCGTGCCGGGCCTTGGCCATGGCCCGCTCGTAGCCACTCGCATCATTGAGCACAGCGAACGTGTGCGCCCGCCGGAGATGCAGGAGGCACCGCAGACGAGGGGTGGCCCAGCCGGCGGACGCCCGTAGCGCCGCCTCGGCGCAGTGCAGGGACTCGATCGGTTGTGCTTCGCGCATGAGCAACGCGAGGTGGGTCAGCGCGCGAACCTCGACCTGCGGGTCGTCGGCAATCCGTGCTCGGGTGATCGCCTCGTTGAGATATGGGCGGGCGGTGGCTCGTCGCTCCGAGTCGATCGCCAACCAAGCGGCCTCGACCGCGAGATCGGCGAGCGCGCTTTGCAACGCATCTCCCACCTCACGGCTGTACCGGGCCTTGGCGGCCCAGTTCAACAGGCGGGAGTGCACCTGGACGGCGACGTCGCAGAGCTCGTTGGCGCCTACGGCGGCGTCGGCCTGGCGAAGTTCGTTGACGAGGGCACAGGCAACGCGAACCTGTTCCATACCGATCGTGGAAGGCGGGTCGACGAACTCCGCCAACAACTCCAGGTGTGCCGCAGATGCCACACCGGCCAGAGCGGCAAGCGTGCTGAACTGTCGGCGGTCCGTGGTGACCACCTCCTCAGTCGGTGCTGCATTGACGAGATGGTTTAGCTCGTTCGGCCAAGACCCGACCACCGGTCCGGCAAGCGGCTGCCCCGCCGTGATCGATGAAGGCTCTGCGGCGACCCCGGTCTGCGGCGTCGTGGGTAGAGCGAACCATAAAAGTTTCGCCGGTAGGCGTAGCAGCTGTGCCCAATGTGTCAGACGATCAAGGTGCACCACGGGCGGGCCGTTCTCGATCCGGCTGAGCTGCGCCTGGGTGATGCCCAACCAATCCGCTACGGCGACCTGCGGCAGTGGGTTCCGACCGTGGTACGGGTGATGCCGGTACGCCCGGATCACCCGCCCGAGATGTCGTTGCGCCAGCGCGTCACGTACCGGCTCGTGCTCCCAGAATGACGACGGTACCGGCGGCGGCACGCTCAGCCTGTCGCGTTCGGCCGCGTGGCAGGGTGCGCAGCGTCCACTGTCGTTGTCCCGCGCCAGGCGGCTGCCACATCGAGGGCATTTCGCATGTCTCACCGGCGACCTCGCTGTTCGCGGTCGGCTGTGTCGATTGCGCTCAGTTGAGCCTATCTATTCAACCCGTCAGGACGGACTGCGATATGCGCGCTACGTATATCGATCATCTGAAGGCCGAGGGTCGCCGGAGTGCCGCAGCCGCGTCCGTCAGCGAGATGGCCATCAGTGAGACGTCACTGCTCGGTCTGGCAACCAGATGCGAAGTGTGCATGTCGGCTACTTCGCCCACGTCATACGGCTTGCCCTGCTGATCCACAACTCTGCCAGACATGGCCCGGGGCGGGTGCTGGGCTCCTGGCGGTGCCGACCCCCGACGGTCCGCCGTCCCCGCCCGCCCCGGTGCCGCAACCACAGCAGGGGAGGGACATGGATTCGATTGACGAGGTGCTCGGCGAGTTGCCGATGCCGCCGTACGTGACAGCAGAGGATGTCGGTTTCGCCGTGCGGGCGGTGACCGTACACGCTGCGGAGCAGTGGCCCGAGGGGCCGCGCTGCCGGAACGACCGCGCGCCACATCCGTGCCGGCTGCATCGGTGGGGGCGGCGGGTGCTGGACCGGCGCGGCCTCAGCGACCGGCAGGTGCAGGCGCTCATCGCCGAGCAGGAGGCACCGCGGCGATGATCTACCTGTCCGGGGAACGTCTGCAATCGCATCACGTACGCGCCGCCGAGTTCGACAGGCGCTGGCGGGGCCTGGACCCCGCCCAGGTGTACGACTATCTCGACCGGGTCGCCGACGAACTCACCCGGCTGCACCGAGAGTTGACCACCGCGAACACCGAGTCGGAGCGGATCCGGCAGGCGTTGCGGCAGTGGCAGTCCCGGCACACCGACTGCCGGCCGGCAACCCACGGCCACCCGACGGGGGAGCGGCGGTGAGCCGGGAGGCGGTGGCCCGTTGGCTGCGGCTGGTCGAGGCGGACGCGGAGCTGTCGGCGTACCTCATCGGGGTTGATCGGGACCGGCTCGCCGCGCACCTGGCTCGGCAGCTCGCGGCCGGCGGACAGGCGTTCGACGGCTGGCCGGGGTTGCCGGAGGCGCAGCGGCGGCGGGCCGCCGACTACCTGGCCGGGGTCCTCACCCCGGGTGATCAGGCGGTGATCAGCCAGGTTGCCGCGAGCTTCCGGGCCGGTCTGGAGGCGTCCTGCCCAGGGCTGCTGCCGGAGCGGGCGACGGCGCTCGTCGTTGCCGCGCTGGCCCGGCTGGTCGGCGGTGGTGGCGACCGGGCCGGGCGGTTGGCGCTGCTGGCGGTGCTCGGCCGGGTCCACCGCCGGTACCGGCTGCGCCCCGAGCACGGCCCACTTGTCGGTGCCGCGCTGGCACCTGTGGCACCACGACTCTGCCCGCCACAGGTCGGCTGGGAGCGACGGTGGCGGCGGGCCTGGGCGCTGATCGAGCGCGCCGCCGGGCGGGTGGGCGACGGGCCGGCGTTCTGGCCCGCCGAGGTGGTCGGCCGCGACCTGGCCGCCCAGGGCATCGTCATCCTGACCGTACGCCCGTCGCGGCGGCTACCGTTCCGACCCGGCCAGGCGGTGCCGGTGAGCCTGCCGCAGCATCCCGGCCGGTGGCGCTGGTACTGCCCGGCGAACGCGCCGCGCCCCGACGGCACCGTCGAGCTGCACGTCCGCGCGGTCCCCGCCGGCACCGTCTCCCGCACCCTCGTCCATGAGGTACGCCCCGACGACCTGCTCCACCTCGGCCCACCCGTCGACATCGGCCTGAGCCTGCCCACTGTCCCGGACCAGCCCCGGGATCTGTTGCTGGTGGCGGGTGGCACCGGGCTGGCCCCGCTGCGTGCCCTGGTCGAGCAGGTAGCCGCCGCGCCGGCCGGTCGGCGAGTCACCCTCGTCGTCGGCGTACGCACCATCGCCGACCTCTACGACGCCATCACCCTGGACAAGCTGGACCAGGCCCACTCCTGGCTGACAGTCGTCCCAGCCTTCTCCCACGATCCGTTCGTCACCCCCGCCGAACAGGGCGACGCGCTGAGCCTGGGGCTCTACCACCACCGCTGCGGCCAGCACCTCTACGTCTGCGGCCCGCCCGCGATGCTCGACCTCGCCCGGCAACTACTTCCCGCCACCGGGATACCCGCCGACCGGATTCACCTGCCCACGATTCATTGACGACCGCGCGTCCCCGGGGCTGTTACTCACATCGACAGATGTGAGACCTTGTATCGGTCAGTGACCGCCTCGATACAAGGGGTGATTGGCGTGGGGGTTGATGACGAGCCGTCGGGATGGTCAGTCGAGAAGTTCGGCCCTGACCTGGTCCGTGACCTGCGGGCGCGGATACCGAAGGCCCTCCAGCGGGCCGTCGAGCTGGCCCAGAGCGCACGGGAGGCGTCGGCGCTGGACACGGATCATGCCTTCGGCCCGACCCGCTGGAAGCAGCAGTACGAGTCGCTGCACGACCACCTGCGGGACCTGCCGGACGTGCAGGACGTGCATCCGCCCGGCGCACAGGTGCGCGTCACCATCTGCCGTAACCACCTGCTGTTGCCCTGGATGTACGCCAAGCGCCGCGGTCTCGACATGCGGCGCGTCCGGGGGCGGCTCAAGAACCAGCTTGTCCGTGACCTGCTGATCCTCTTCGGGCCGGAGCCTGGCTACGACGAGCCGACCCTGCCGGGCATGCCCGCGACGCCGGACGAGGCCCGTGACCGGACGCTGCTGCGCGAGGCCATCGAGGAACTCACCCCGCAGCCCAGGACGCTGCTCGTCGGCTTCGCCTGCAACTCGGACGAGGGGCTGCTCGGTGTCTCCTGGGGTGAAGCCGCTCTCGCTCCTGGTGGCGGGCTGGATTGGGGACCGGTCGAAGAGCTGTTCCGGCTCGCCTGACCGTTCTACGCGATGTGCTGGCCGCGCCGAGGCTGGCGACAGCTCACGCGTAGGTGTCGCCGTACTCGCGGATGTCGTTGACGTCGAGGGTGATCCGGCTGTTGTCGGCCCATTCGCCGGTGGCCTGCTGCCAGCTGCGGTCGTCGCGCTCGTCGATCGCCGACCAGTTCGGACGGTGGTGACGGAGGTAGATGGGTCCGGTCGACTCGCCGGGGTTCAGCTCCCCGCCGGTGAAGGTCAGCTCGATCCAGCCGGGGATCGGGGTGCCGGGCGGCGGGAAGACCGTCGGGGTGGGCGTCGGAGTCCGCGGCAGCGGCGACGTAGTCGTCGCGGGGAACATCGACGATCCCGAGGCGGGCGGCGATGGCGCAGCCGGCGGTGGCGAGACCAGTGTGCCCGGCGGGCCCGGCGGCAGGGGTGGTGGGAAGAACTGGATGTGGCGTTGCACGTTGGCGCAGCCGATCGCCGCCCAGTCGCAGTTGGTGGTCAGCGAGGTGTTCCCGCCCTCGAACGTCAGGTGGTAACGGACCCGCACGTCCGCCAGGTTCAGCGGGGCGGCGCCCGTGTTGATGACCTGGAGGACGTGCTGGATCTGGTTGTCCGTCGGCGACCAGCTCAGGTTCCGGTAGCTGACCCGTGCCTTTCCGTACGCGGTCCTGACCGGGGTCACCGGTGAGTCGAGGGAGTACCCGGCGTCGGTGTACGCCCAGACGGTGAGCCGGTATTCGGTGCCTGGGGCGAGGTCGGTGAGCGTGAGCTCGGTTCCGGTGGTGGTGCCGAGGCTGCGGTAGGTGTTGGGGCCGAGCCAGGCCCGCACCTCGTGCCGGACGGGCGTCGCGCCCGGCTCGCCGGTCCAGGTCGAAGGCGACCAGGTCAGGGTGAGCAGGTGCGGCTCGTTCGCCACCACCACCGGTGCGCCGGGAGTGGTCAGGACCGGATCGTCGGCCGCATGGGCGACGGCGGTCCCGGATAGCCCGAGCATGATGCCGAGGACTGCGACCAGGGTGACCCGACGAGCACGCATAGTGCGCATGCTAGAGGACAAAATCCACACTTATCAATCACTAGGGATTCTGGTGCGCCTGCCGCATCGCAAGGTCCACCGACAATCGGTCCTTGCGGAGGCGGGACTTCCCGCCGCCGGGATACCCGCCGTTCGGCTCCGACTCCCCATCTTTTGACGGTTTTGGATGCGAATTTGCATCGAGCAATTGCCTTGCCGGATGTAATTGAGGCAATTCGAGAATGGTGAGGAGCTGTCTTGGGGCGGGTTCTGGTGATCTGAGCTGGGTCTTTCCTAGTCTGGGATCGGGTGCCGGCACCCTCGAGGAGGAGGGTGGGTTCGTTCGTCCGGACTGTTGTCCGGCATCGAATGCCGCGCTGCGGGGGTCTCAGATGTCGATCAATAATCTTTCTCGTTCTCGTGCGCTATTCATAGCGATTGTCGCCGTGCTGGTTCTGGGGGTGACCGTGCCCGCGCCGGCTCTGGCCCGGCCAACGGAGCGAAACGCCGTAGGTGCGGAGTTGACGCGGTACCTCGCCGTCCATCCGGGCGGGACCGTGCTCAACGACAATGAGATCAGCTACCAGGACGGCGAACTGATCGTCACCCTCGATCCCCCGGTGGGCGTCCATGGAGTGGCCGACTGCCCCTCAGGTTGGTTCTGCTTCTACGAGTGGCCGCAGTACGGCTATCCGCGCGGCAAGCTCTCCTCCTGTGGCTGGCAGAACCTCGCCAATTGGAACTGGCAATTCCGGGTGGAGTCTGCGCACTACAACCTCGGCAACGGCTATGTCGCCTTCTACTACCACCAGAGCCAGGAGCTCTTTCGCGTCGGCGTGGGCAACCGGGTCCGCAGCGACGCCGCACCGCATCGGAACTGGGCGAACTACGTGTACCGGCATTGCTCGTAGGCGGGCCCCTACTCGCAGGGATCGTCCATGGTGTTCGTGCGCGTGTTGACGAGATACCGGTGCTGGCTGAGGAGTACGTCGTCGCGGCTGAGTTCGTAGCTGAGCAGCCGGCCGGTGGCGTCGAACAGCAGGGTGTCCTGTCTGCCCTCTCGATCCTCGGCCCGAAAGGCGGCCCCACGCTGCCCGGCCTCATCGACGTACCTGCCGACGAAGCCGATCCCCGGCGTCCTGGCGAGTTCTCGCAGGAGTGCCGACCGCTGCGTCGGATCGAGCGGATGGAACTGGTAGAACCGGACGACCAGCCGCATCATGCCGGCGGCGTCGCGTAACTCAGGTGGTTGCTTGCGGAACTCCCGCCGTAGCTGGTCGCGTAGCGCGTCCGGGCCGTCCGCCGGCATCGGCAAGACGTCGGTCATCCTCTTCTCGGAGAAGATGGAGGTGATGGTGCCGACCGGCGCATCCTCCTTGAACTCGGTCTCGATCCGCTTGCCAGACTGCTCGGGAGTGAACCACAACTCATACCGGTGGTGGCTGACCAGCTCGGGATTCTCCTGGTTGCCGTTCCACGACTTCACCTCGTAGTGCGCGCACGCGTACCTGCCCTGCGGCGAGTCCTCCGGCAGTGCGGCGACGTCGTCGGCGAGCTTCTGAAGGGTGTCGGGCAGCGGAGCGCTACGGGCGCCACTGTTCCGGGATGAGGCGGACGAGGGCGCCCGCGACGGGGAGATGGTCTGATGGGGAGCATCGACATTGTCGTTGCGCCGTTCAATCAGCGGAATCAGCCCTACGGCGCTGGCCACGCCCACCAGACTGGCGAGCGGGACCGCCAAGGTGCGGAGGTGGGGCAGGCGTAGCTTGCGGCGCGGCGGCTGGACGGGCCCTGCGGAGCGGTCATGGTGTGGTTGCCGAGGCTGCGGAGCGGGACTTCGGGGCGCGGCACGGCCGGGCAGAGCGCTCGACTCCGGTCCGGCGAGACCGGTGACGACCGGGGTCGCAGTGCCGGCACCTGCACCGACGGGGCTGGTCACCGGATTCGCCGGCCAGCGAGCGGAAGCGTCGTCCAAGGCCGGATGAGGGATCCCGAGGCTCTGGGGTGCCGGTTCGGGCGTCTGCCCTGCGGACGACGCGAGGGGAACTTCCGGCCGGGGGTCGTGGATCCAGAGTGGTCGGGGACCAATGGTCAACAACTGCTGGTCGAGCCCGCTCCCCGGTGTACTGCTGCCGTGTGGGCCGCTCCGGGCGGTGGGCGGTAAGAAGACCGGTAGTGCCGAGGCCGGCGGTGGGATCAGCGTCGCGTCCTCCGCCGGCAGAGTCTGTTGATACGCCTCCAGTGCCTCCACCGCCAGGTCCCAGCACCACCGGCGTCCCGGCTCACCGAGGCTGGTGAAGGTGAGACAGACCAGTGCATGGGCGACCAACGCCAGCGACCGCTGCTGGCGCCACTCCAGTCCGCAGTCCGCCTGCCAGGCATAGGCCAGTCCGACCTGGTGCACCCCCTCGATAAGTTGTGCTAGCCCTGGCAGTAGACCTCCCGCGGGCGTGCCGTCGGGTTCGATGAGGTAGCGGCGCAGGGCATCGGCCTGGTTCCGGGGCATCCTGTCGCCGGCTTCCCCATCGGCGGTACCCGGTGCGATCGTCCTGAGCAGGGTGGTCAGCAGTAGGAAGTACACGTCCCGGGTGAGCGCTCCGTTGTCCCGGTAGCCGCCACAGTCGACCAGAAGGAACTGCTCGTACTGCAATGTGCCGCCCTGGCGCGGCACGAGCACATTGCCGCCGTGGGCGTCCCCGTGCGTGTGGCCGGCGAAGTAGACCATTGGCCGTGCGCCCAGCGGCGAATCGGCGCAGGTGAGCAGGTGCAGTGGGTTCGGGCGACGTACGTCGCCGTGGTCGAGCCACGCGTCGGTGGTCGCCGACAATCCGAGTTCGCGGACCGCCGCCAGTACCGACTCCACTGTGGCGAGCGCGGTCACCTCCTGCCGAATGAACCCACCGACCGTGGTTTCGGCTGTCGGTACACCGGCTCCGTTCGGTCCCGCGTCGGCGGTGTTCCAGTCGTTGAGAAGCATCGCAGCGATCGTCGGGATTGCCGCCGACTGCTCGTCGTCGGTCAACTCCGCGAGACTCTTCACCTCATCGCCACCGTTGGCAACGCGTTGGATCAATAGGTAGCGATCGTCATCGACCCGGCAGCAGCCGACCTGCTCGACGATGTGGCGCTGAGCGAAGCCCGGGTGTGACCGCTGTGCACGGCGATGCCCGTCTGCCTGCTCACGCGCTGAGTCGGCCGGCACCACCTTGACGATCCGCTTCTGCATCAATGATCTGCCTCGGTCGGTACTGGTCAACGCAACGCAGAAGAGGAGGGCGTCGCTGTACTGCGGGCCGGGCCGGAACTCTCGGACGACTCGGACGTTGCTCGCGCCGGTGAAAGCTGCCACGGCCGAAGTGATGCGCTCATCCGGGAGCCGACGGCCGTCGGCGGGTCTCTTGCCCATGTCCCTCGTTGGACCTTCCAGGGGTGCAGGCGGGCGGGCCAGTGGGGGTTGCCCGTCCGGACAGCGACACGTGCCTGTGTGTCGGCTCAATCTAGCTGACTGTCGGACCAATCAGCACGTCACCCTCATCAGATCCCAAAACCTACTAAAAGGTAACTAGTCGATCACTTCTTGTGTCCCCTTGCCAACGATGGGTGACATTTAGCGCTCTGGATTTAGAATCGGTTACCGGACCCGGGAGGCCGCCGTGACCGACCCCGCCAAGTCCCTGCTCAATCGCCAGACCGAACCCGAGATGATGGCCTTGCTGCGGGCCATGTCCGTCTGCCATGCCCGGGCGCAACGGCTCGACAACCTCCGGATGATCCTCTCTATCCTGCTCGGCGTGGCCGGTGCCGTGGTAGCCCTCACCGGCGTGTCGTCCACGCTGGTCACCGCCGTCGGTGCCCTGTGGGCGTTGGCGAACGCGGTCGGCTTGGGCGTCTGGTCACGCGGTCAACTCGGCCGCGCCGCCGCGCTCCAGGAGATGTTCGACGTGCGCCTCTTCGCCCTGCCCTGGAATGCCGTGGCCGCAGGAGGCGAGGTGAGCGCCGCTGAGGTTAGCCGCCTGCACCGTGCCTACCGGGGCGACGAGACATACCTACGCGACTACTACGAGGTGCCGCCGCTACCCAACCCCTACGACGTGCTCGCATGTCAGCAGCAGAACCTCGGCTGGGGTGCCCGGGTTCGTCGCCGTTACGCGCACACGGTGCTCGGCGGCACGGCGGCGTGGGGCCTGCTCGGAGTTGTGTTCGGGGTGACTGCCGGGATCACCGTCTCGCAGCTGCTTCTCCAGTGGTACGTGCCGTCACTCGGCGCTCTGCTGCTCGGCCTGGAGATCTATCGCAACCAGCGGGACGTGGCGACCGAGCGAGAGCGCGCGCTGGCCGTGATGCAGGAGCAGATCGCCGCCACGGTCGAGCGAGGCGCTGACGCCTCCTCGATGGAACTGCTCACCCTGGCCCGGCAGGTCCAGGATCTGATCTTCCGAAGTCGGCAACGGCAAGCGCGCGTGCCCGATTGGTTCTTCCGGCGGTTCCACGCGGCGGATCGGCACGACTTCCAGGTGGCCATGGCCGCCCTCACCCGACTGCTCCAGGACGCCCGGCTCGTGGCGCCTGCTCGTACAGAGGGATCACTCACGTGATCCGACGACCGCCCGGGTGGCCGGAACATGTCCTTATCGGGACTCGATCCGGCCCAGCTCTCCCGGGGCCACCTGCGTCCAGGCCGGGTCACCCGGGATGAGCGCGCTGCGCAGGTACGCGGTGGTGGCGCGCTGGATCAGGGCGACCCGTTCCGGGCTCTCGTCGGTGGTCTCGGTGACGTGGTGGCCGGCGATGCCGCCAAGCGAGTGCTCCCCGCCGGACACGACGAGCAGGCTCTTCGGCCCGGGGCTCAGGAAGTACGGGTCGGTGAACCAGTCCGGTCCGCGTACCGACAGATGCGACTTGTCCTGGTCGCCCGCGACGATCAGGGTGGGCGTCGCCATCTCCGCGAACGTCGGGCTCATGAACGGGAAGTGCTCGGCCGCGAACGGGGTGAGGTCGGCACCGCCGGTGCCGGTGGTGGCGAGCAGGACGCCTGCCTTCACCCGAGGATCGGACATGTCCTCGCCCGGGGTGCCGTCGGCGCCGAGCACCCGGGCGCCGAGCAGCATGCTGGCCGTCTGACCGCCCCACGAGTGGCCGGCCACCGCGACCCGATCGCGGTCGAGTCGCCCGGCGAGTCCGGGGACGGCTGCCTCGATCACGTCCAGTGAATCCAGGACCTGGCCGAGATCCGCGACCCGGAAGCGCCAGATCTCCGGGTATCGAGGGTCGTCCGGTCCGACGGCCAGGGTCCGGGAGTCGAGGTGGGTCGGCTGGAGCACCGCGAAACCGTGGGCCGCCCAGTGCTCGACAAGCGGCGCGTACATGTCCATGTTTCCGCCGAAGCCGTGCGCGAACACGACGATCGGCAGCCCGGTCCCGGTCAGTGGGGCGGTGACCCGGACCTGGAGGTCGGTGCCCCGGTTCGGTGCCGGCAGCACTACCGGTCGTACCGAGACCACCGGGGTGGGCTGTTGCTCTGGGATCCTCATTACTGTTGCTCCTCAGCAGGAGAGACGATAGAAATGGAACCTCGTTCCGCTTAAACGATACGGAACCAGGTTCCGTTTACCAGTCATCGTGACGGAGGCCACAGGACCGTGCCGGCCCGCGACACCGAAACACCGGCTCCCCGGAAGAGGGCCGACGCCGAGCGCAACAAGCAGGCCCTGCTTGAGGCCGCCGCCGCGGCCTTCGTTGACTTCGGCGTCAATGCCCCCGTCCGTGACATCGCCGTCCGGGCCGGCGTCGGCGTGGGTACGATCTACCGCCACTTCCCGGCCCGCGCCGACCTGATCGTCGCCGTCTACCGGCACCAGGTGCAGTCCTGTGCCCAGGCCGCACCCGCACTGCTGGCGAGCAGCCCGACCCCGCACGACGCGCTCACCGCGTGGATCGACCTGTTCGTCGACTTCCTGATCACCAAGCACGGCCTGGCCGAGGCGATGCACTCCGACGCCGCCGCCTTCGAGCCGCTGCACGCCTACTTCCTCGACCACCTGCTCCCGGCGGTCACGCTGCTCCTGGACGCCGCTGTCGACGCCGGCCAGATCAACCCGATCGACCCGCTGAACCTGTTGCAGGGCGTCGGCAACCTCTGCATCGGCGCCTCAGCCAACTCCCGCTACAACCCCCGCCACCTGGCCGCCGTCCTGGTCAGGGGCCTCCGAGCCATACCCGACTGACCACCCCGCGGACACCCCCCACCGCCGCCCTAACCACCCCCCCCAACGACCACCCCCCGCCCGACCTCGTCGATCATGCAGTTGTGGCTCCCGATGGATGGCGTTATGCCCCTTTTATGCAGTGCCACAACTGCATGATCGACGTGAGGGCACGGGTTCGGCGTGAGCGCATGGGGATTGGCGGGGCGTGCTCTGGGGTGAACCCGGAGGAGGGTGGTGGTGATCCCGGATTGCCGAGTCAGTCGATGTGATCAGCCTCGATCGGGCAACGAGTTGACCGGGCACAGATGGCCGTCGAGCTGGGCCGCGACGGGCCGGCGGGCCGGCAGCTGCTCACCTACTCGCAGTCGGCCAACCCGAACTCGCCCTGGTACGCCGACCAGACCCGGCTCTACTCGGCCAAGGGGTGGGACACCATCAAGTTCACCCAGAAGCAGCTACGGGCCGACCCGAACCTGGTCACGTACCGGGTGGGGGAGCGCCGCCGCTGACCGACGACCCGACCCGGCGGGCTGGGCGGCGAGGCGCCGTCCGGCCCGACCCACGTCACGGAGCTGGTGGCTGGTAGGTGACCGGCAGCCGGACGGCGGCGTCGATCTCCTCCGTGGTCAGCAGCGGCACGATCCGGGCGTCGACGCCGCCCGCCGCCCGCACGGCGATGCCGAGTGCGGCGGCGGTCAGGTTGTCCGGCACCTCGCAGAGCACGTACAGGTCGACCTCGCCGAACGCGTAGTACACGGCCTCCACCTGCCCACCGGCATTCTCGATCAGGGCCCTGACCACCTCGGCCCGTGCCGTCCCGCCGTCCTTGGCCAGCCCGGCCATTCCCTGGATCGTGTAGGTCGCCGTGACCAGGAACTTCGCCACGCTGGCACCACCTTCCCACCTCCGCCCGACCCTGCCGCGCGTGCCGCGCCTACCCGTTTCCCGCCCGGCCACGCCTCGCGGCACAGAGTCACCGTGGCCGTGCTCACAGAAGGCTCTGCTGGTCGCTAAACGGGCGGCGAAGTGTCGTTGGCGGGAGCTACTGTGCCGTGCGGGCTTCACCACCGCCGTCGCGCCGGTCAACGGGTGCCACGTCGGCCACCACCGCTCGTCCTTCGGACAGTTCCGACAACAGGAGACCTCGTGACACAGCAATCTGTCGCGGCACCGCAGCCTGTCCCGACCTCGGACAAGCTCGACGCCGCGGTGCTCAAGGTGGCCGGCGTCGTCGTGCTCGGTGCGCTCATGTCGATCCTCGACGTGACGGTGGTAAGCGTCGCCCTGCCGACGTTCCAGAGCGAGTTCGACGCCTCGTACGCCCGCGTCGCCTGGACGATGACCGGCTACACGCTCGCCCTGGCCACGGTCATTCCGCTCAGCGGATGGGCCGCCGACCGGTTCGGCACCAAACGCCTCTACATGATGGCCCTGGCGCTGTTCACCATCGGCTCCGGCCTGTGCGCCACCGCCGACACGATCGGCGAGTTGATCACCTACCGGGTGTTGCAGGGTCTCGGCGGCGGCATGCTCATGCCGATCGGCATGGCGATCATGACCCGGGCGGCCGGGCCGAACCGGATCGGCCGGCTGATGGCCGTGCTCGGCATCCCGATGTTGCTCGGCCCGATCGGCGGCCCGATCCTGGGCGGTTGGCTGATCGACGTGGCGAGCTGGCACTGGATCTTCCTGATCAACCTGCCGATCGGCGTCGTCGCCCTGGTCTACGCCCAGCTGGCCCTGCCGAAGGACAGCCCGCAGCCCTCCGAGTCGTTCGACTTCCTCGGCATGCTGATGCTCTCGCCGGGTCTCGCCCTGTTCCTGTACGGCGTCTCCACGCTGCCCGAGGCCGGCACCTTCGCCGACTCTGAGGTGTGGGGACCGATGCTGATCGGTGCCGTACTCGTGGTGGCGTTCGTCCTCTACTCGTTCAAGCCCCAGCATCCGCTGCTCGACCTGCGACTGTTCCGCAACCGCAGGCTGACCATCGCGGCGCTGACCATGTTCGTCTTCATCATCGCCTTCATGGGCGCCGGGCTGCTGTTCCCGAGCTACTTCCTCCAGGTGCGCGGTGAGTCGACGCTGCACGCCGGCCTGCTGATGGCCCCGCAGGGCATCGGCGCCATGGTCACCATGCCGATCGCCGGCATGCTCGCCGACAAGGTGCCGGTCGGCCGGACGGTGCCGTTCGCGCTGCTGCTCATCCTCGCCGGGTTCTTCACCTTCACCCAGCTCGACGCGGACACCTCCTACGTGCTGCTCTGCGGCTCACTGTTCGTGATGGGCCTGGGCATGGGCGGCACGATGATGCCGATCATGACCTCGGCGCTGAAGACGCTCACCGGGCACGAGGTGGCCCGAGGGTCCACGCTTGTGAACATCCTCCAGCAGATCGGCGGTTCCGTCGGAGCTGCGGTGATGTCGGTGATCCTCACCAACGAGCTGAACGGCTCCCGGCCGATCCCCGGCCTCACCGACGAGAGCGGCAACCCGGTCACCGAGGCCGGCCTGGCGATCGCCGCCCAGCAGCGGCCGGAGCTGGCGCAGCAGCTTCCCGACCCCGGGCTCATCGAGCGTGGGCTGGACTTCGCCGCCAACTCCTTCGCCACCACCTTCTGGGTGGCGTTCGCCCTGGTGGCGGCGACGTTCATCCCGGCTGCGTTCCTGCCCAGGCGGCGGGAACGGTCGCACCTGCTCGACGATCAGCCCGGAGACCAGCCGGGCGACCAGCCGAAGACCCCGGTCATCGTCCACTGACCGCTCCGCCGCGTCTCGGCGTCGCCGGCCCACTCGGGCCTGCTCCGCCCAGGCTCCGGCGTGCTCCGCTTCGGCGTCGGCGTGCTCCTTCTCGCCGTTGCTGCCCGCACCTTGCGGCATGTCGGGGCCTCCCGTGCCCGGGAAAGCCCGACATGCTGTATCTCGTGTCGGGTGGCAGCTGCTGTTGGGCGCGGGCGTGCCGTTGCGGGTGAGCCTGTGCGAGGGGGACCGGGGTCGAGGGGGACAGGCTCTCCGCGTCGCGGATTGCGGGATGTCGGGGCTTCCCGAAAGCCGGAAGGCCCGACATGCCGCATCCGACGGTCGCGGACCGACGGCGGCGGCGTCCCGGGGAGAACATCAGCCGTAGCGGTCGTGGGTACGCAGCACCGCCGGGTGGGGGGTGGCGACCCGGGCCGGGCTGGCCGGTGTCCGTCGCCGGGAGGCAGACGTGAGGGCGGGCGCGCGTGAGGGCGGGCGCGGAACGAGGCAGCTGGCGGTAGGGTGCGGCCGGTGGGGCAGATGGGATTGATGCCGGAGCTGGCGGTGACCCCGGAACTGGCGCTGACGCCGGAGCTGGCGGTGCCGCCGGCGGTCGAGGCCGAGCGCGTGATCACCGGCGTGCTGGCCGACCTGTGTTCGGGCGAGCACCGGGGCGTGGTGGTCGACTCGCCGCCGGGGGCCGGCAAGTCGACCCTGGTGGTACGGGCCGCCATCGAGCTGGCGGGTACCGGCGAGCCGCTGATGATCATTGCGCAGACCAACGAGCAGGTCGACGACCTGATCGACCGGCTCGCCACGAAGGCTCCGCAGCTGAATCTCGGTCGGCTCTCCGCGGGCGACTACCAGGCGTCGCCCCGGGTGCGGGCGCACCCACAGGTCCGGGTCGCCGCGAAGGTCAGCGACCTGGCCGCCTCGGCCGTGGTCATCGGTACGGCCGCCAAGTGGGCCACTGTCGCCGAGGGCTGCTGGCCGTGGGCGATCGTGGACGAGGCGTACCAGATGCGCTCGGACGCCCTGCTGCGCGTGGCCGGCAGGTTCGAACGGGCCCTGTTCGTGGGTGATCCGGGGCAGCTCGACCCGTTTTCCACTGTGGACACCGGCCGGTGGGCGGGGTTGACCTGGGATCCGATGCAGTCGGCGGTGGCGGTGCTGCTGCGGCACAACCCGCACCTGCCGGTGCACCGGCTACCGGTCTCCTGGCGGCTGCCGGCCTCGGCGGCCCCGGTCGTGTCCCGGGCGTTCTACCCGTTCACCGGCTTCCGCGCCGGCACCGGCCCGGTCGACCGGGCCCTGCACCTCACCGGTTCCGGGCCGGGTGACGCCGTCGACCGGGCTGTGGAGTCGGCCGTCGCCACCGGCTGGGCGCTGTACGAGCTGCCGGCCCGGCACACCCTGCGTACCGACGGGGAGGCCGCCGCCGCGTGTGCCGCGCTCGCGCTGCGGGTGCTGCGGCGCGGTGCGGTCGCGGTCTGCGAGCAGGCGCCCGGCGGCGCGCCGGTCACCGCGGACCGGATCGCCGTCGGTGCCGCCCACCGCGACCAGGTCGCGGTGATCCGCGCGCAACTCGGCGAGGCCGGCGCGGACGTCACCGTCGACACCGCCAACCGCCTTCAGGGCCGGGAGTACGACGTGACGATCGTGCTGCACCCGCTCTCCGGTCGACGGGACGCCACCGCCTTCCACCTGGAGTCGGGGCGGCTCTGCGTGCTCACCTCCCGACACCGGCAGGCCTGCCTGGTGGTGGCCCGCGCCGGCATCGGCGAACTGCTGGACGCCCACCCCTCGACCGAGGCACCGCAACTGGACGTGCCGGTGCGGTTCCCCGACGGCTGGGAGGCCAACCAGGCCATCCTCGCCCACCTCGCCACGGTGGCCCAGCCGCTGCGTTGACCAGTACCGACGGCATGCAGGATGAACGAATTCACGCCGTCGTCGATCACCGGGATTCATGTCGGCGTCCCGATACAAGGGCGATTCAGATGATCTGTCGCCGTCTATAGCGTGGGATGCCTGAGGCCGTCGGAGAAAGGCGGACCATGTCATCCCCATCTGTTTCGTTGTCCCGGCGCGGGCTGCTCGCCGGCACCGCGGTCGCCTCGGCCGCAGCCGTGACCGCAACCGTCGCCACCTCACCCGCCGCAGCGGCCGTCCCGGTCCAGGCGGCAGCATCGGCGGTCACCCACGACGGGATCGCCACCGCACGACTGGCCGCCCCGGCGGCCCTGCAACCGGACCTGCACGAGCGGCTGGGCGCCTGGTTGGCGTTCTGGTCGGCGAATTCGCCGCGTCGGTGGAGCGTCCCCACCGAGGTGGTCGGCGTGGCCGACTCCGCCGGGACGGCGTTCACCCTGCGGGCCGTCCGGGTCGTGGTGGACGACCGGCCACTTGACGCGTTCCTCGCCGGCCGCGCCGACCACGCGCACCTGGGCACCCTGGCCAGCCTGCATCACCACTTCGGGCAGGTGACGGTCGCCGCCGACGGCGGGCTGCGCGTGGTCGACGGCGCGGCCGGGTTCACCGGGTCACCCGAGCAGGTCGCGTTCGCGGTGGCGGCGTGCCGCGAGCTGTGGGGCGTGCGTACCGCTGGTGCCACCACGTGGCGTCATCAGGTGGGCCGTCCCGATGCCGCCTCCCGGTCCGGCTGGGCGGCCTTCACCAGGGCGGCCCTGCGGCGTGGGCTGCGTACCGACACCTACTGAACGAACCGGAGGAAACACCATGGCACGCCACGAGTTCCGTTTCGTGGTCGACGGCGTCGACCTCACAACCGAGCAGCAGAGCCAGATCGCCGCCGAGATCCAGAAGGCCGGCCTGGCCGCGCTCTCGGTCGCCGGCACCAAGCTCAGCAACCCGATCGCCCTCGGCCACGCCAACCTGCGGTTGCGGCCCGAGTGGTACGGCCTGTGGGTGATCGACGGCCCGTTCGCCCAGGACCTCGGCCAGAAGATCAACGACATCGGCTTCTGGTTGCAGAAGTGATCCGACCGTCGGAGGGACCGGCCGCGACGCGGCGGCCGGTCGTGCCGGAGGAGCCGGCCCGGCCACCAGGTCCGGCGCCGGCCCCTGCGGGCGAGGAGCCGGTCCCGTCGTCAGGGCCAGCCACGTCGTCGGGGCCGGCGGAGCGGATGTGCCCGAGTACGCCCGCGTCCAACGCCACCGTCTTCCTCGGCATGATCACTCCGGCGGGCCGGGTCGCGTACGTGACCCCGGCGCTGCCCGCCGAGGTGGCCGTCGCCGCGGCGGCGGAGGCGGACGCCCCGGTGGAGGCGCGCTACCGACTCGCCGGACCCTGCGTCACCAGCCGGTGCGGCTTCTGGACCGGTGAGCACTGCGGGCTCGGTGAACGCCTCGTCGCGTCGTACGCGCAGACCCTCGGCGAACCGGAGGTGGAACTGCCCCGCTGCGCCATCAGGCGCACCTGCCGCTGGTTCGCCGAGCAGGGTCCGGCTGCCTGCGCCGCCTGCGCTCACGTGGTCACCGACGCCCGCTGAGCCGCGACGGCACGGCGTGTCGGCCCGGTCGGCTACCGTCGGTTGCCATGAGGGCGCAGGCGGGCGGATTCATGATCGGGCGGGATCATCCGGCCGGTCTGTTGCGGGCCGAGGTCGACCGGGCCACCGCCAGCCACGGCGGCCTGGTCCTGGTCGCCGGGGAACCCGGCATCGGCAAGACGACACTTGTGACCGCCGCCGCCGACGAGGCCCGCCGGCACGGCGCGCTGGTGCTCGGCGGTGCCTGCTGGGACTCGGCGAGCGCCCCTGGCTACTGGCCCTGGACGCAGGTGCTGCGCCGGCTGCGCCGGTCGCCGGAGGACTGGGCGGTGGCTCGGGAGTCCGCCGAGCCGGCGCTCGCCCTGCTGCTCGGCGAGGCGAGTTCGCTGGTGCCGGCCGCCGTCCACGGTGAGGGCAGCGTCCTGACGCCGGGCCTTGGCGAGAGCGACGCGGCCGAGCAGGAGGCGTTCGCCCTGTACGACGCCGTCACCACCGCTCTGGTCGCCGTCTCGCAGCGCCGGCCGGTCATGGTGATCCTCGACGACCTGCACTGGGCCGACGCGGCGTCGATGCGGCTGCTGCGGTTCGCCGCCCAGCACACCTGGTTCGAGCGGCTGCTGCTCGTCGGCACGTACCGCGACGCCGAGGTGGAAGCCGCCGACCACCCGCTGCGGCCGCTGCTGATGTCGCTGGTGGCCAAGGCCACCACGATCAGCCTCACCGGCCTGGCCCGGGACGAGGTCGGCGCGCTGATGGCCCGCACCGCCGGGCGGGAACCGGATGCGAACTGCGTCGACGATGTGCACCGGCGCACCGGCGGCAACCCCTTCTTCGTGGAGCAGACCGCCCGGCTGTGGCACGCCGACGGCGCGCTCGCCACCATCCCGCCAGGTGTACGGGAGGTGGTGCGGCGGCGGCTGGACCACCTGCCCGCCATGGTGACCGATTCACTCACCCTCGCCGCCGTGCTGGGGCGGGAGTTCCACGGTGAGGTTCTGGCGGCAAGTGTCGGTCTGCCGCCGACCCGGGTCGGTGAGTTGCTGGACGTCGCGGTCACCGCGCGACTGCTGCTCAGCCTGGGCGACGGTCGGTACGCCTTCGTGCATGATCTGGTCCGCGAGACGCTCTACGACGCGCTGACCGATGACGACCGCAGCGCTCGGCACGCCGCCGTGGTGCGGGCCGTCGACGAGCACGAGACCCTGGACCAGTTGCTGATCCCCGCCGACGTGGCCCGCCACGCCTGGCTGGCCGGCGCGCATCTGGACGCGTCCCGCGTCACCGAGTTGCTGATCGAGGCCGCGCGGGACGCCAGGTGCCGGCTGGCGCTTGAGGAGTCCACCGTGCATCTCCGGCGGGCGCTGGAGGTGGTGCGGGACGACCTCCAACAGGTCAAGATCATGACGGCGTTGACCGATCAGCTCTTCCACTGTGGTGACCGGGAGGAGGCGCGCCAGCTGCTCAGCGACGCTACGGCGCTGGCCCTGACCGTGGACGACCATGCGACGCTGGCCCGGTTCGCGCTCAACGTGCGTCGCCACTGGCAGCTCGAACCGGTACCCGGCATCGACGGGGAGGCGCTGCTGCGAGAGGCGTACCGACGGCTCATCGGCGAACCCGACGACAGCGTCGGACCGGCAGTCCTCGAAGCGGACCTGATGACCGCCACCGAGACGCTCGCCCGGTCGACGCGGGACGACGAGGCGCTCACCTTCAGCCTGTGGGCACGCCACGATTCGACCTGGGGGCTGGGCACCGCCCCCGAACGGGCCGCCCTCACCGGCGAGATCCGCGACGTCGCGCGCCGCAACGGCGACCGGGAGACAGAGCTGTGGTCCACCTCCCTGCGCTGGGTCGCGCTGCTGGAACTCGGTGACCCGCACTACCTCGACGAACTCACCGCCTTCGTCAGAGGTGGACGCCAGACCGGCAAGCCCCGGCACCGGATGGCGGCGGCCATCGACGGCGGCATCATCGGCGCCTTCCGAGGCGACTTCGCCGGTGCTGATGCCTCCTACCGCGAGCTTGGTGAGCTGGACGAGTGGGAACACTCGGACCACGCCTTCCTCGGCCACCACCTGCGGTGGGCGTTGCTGCTGCTGCGGGGCCAGCTTGACGACGCGGACGCACTGCTCGACGGGCTCACCACTGCCGATCATCCGCATCTCGACCTGCTGCGGGCGATCACCGCCGCCGAACACGGTGACCACCGCACCGCGACAGATCTCGTCGCGGAACTGGAAGCCAGGGGTACCCGGTTCGCCGGGTCGATCTCGCCGATGTGGCTGCGGGCGCGTGCCCAGGCTACGGTCGCCGACCCGAGCCGCTGCGCCGAAGCTCGTCAGGCCCTGCTGCCGTACCGGGGTCAGTGGCTCGTGTCGCTGTACGGCTGTGACCTCAGTGGCCCGGTGGACCATTGGCTCGCCGTGATCGACGCCGCCGAGCAGCGCTGGGACGACGCCGTCGCCGGTTACTCGGCCGCCCGCGCCGCCGCTGACCGGATGGGTGCCCGCCCCTGGTCGCTGATCGCCCGGGCCGCGCTCGCCGACGCCCTGACCGCCCGGGGCGGCCCAGGCGACGCTACGAGCGCCGCCGCCCTGTGTGCCGATGTCGAGCGGGAGGCCAGGGAACTCGACATGCCGCAGGTCCTGGCCCGGCTCGCCGCCGGCGGATCGGCCCTGTCGGTCACCGAGGCACCCGAGCGGTCGGTCGGGGCAAGCCCGGCGGGTTCGACCCTGGCCGGCGGGGCGACGACCGGCACAGGGCCGGCGGGCCCAGCGGCGGCTGGCGGGGTGGCAGCTGCCTCTGCGGCAGCCGGCTCGTGGGCTGCGGGCTCTGCGGCGGCTGGTGCGGAGGCGGGCGCGGCGACGAGTACCGCGGCGGCGGGTTCGGCGGCTGGCTCCGCGGCGGCTGACTGGGGGGCGGCAGGCTCTGCGGCGGCTGGTGCGGAGGCGGATGCGGCTGCGGGGTCGGCGGCTGGCTCCGCGGTGGCCGGCTCGGGGGCGGTGGGCTCTGCGGCGGCGGGCTTGGCTGGTGAGGCGGCGGGAGCGGTCACAGCCGGGCGGGTGTCGGGCGCGTCGGCGGCGGCCGGGAACGGTGGGGCGGTGGGACCGGCGTACGAGTTCCGGCGCGACGGTGCCGTCTGGCGACTCACCTTCGACGGCAGCACAGTTCATCTGCCCGACGCCAAGGGGCTGCACGACCTGCGCCTGCTGCTCGGCCGCCCCGGAGTCGACGTGCCCGTGGTCGAACTGCTCGACCCGGCCGCCGGGCCGGAGCTCGTCGCCGCCCGTCGGATGGGCGGTGACCAGGTGCTCGACGACGAGGCGAAGAACCGCTACCGGCGCCACCTGGAACGGCTTGACGACGAGATCGATCTGGCGGCCGGACGCGGCGACGAGGCCAGAGTGTCGGCGCTGGACACCGAACGGCAGGCGCTTATCGACCAGTTGCGGGCCGCTGCCGGGCTGGCCGGACGTACCCGTCGACTCGGTGACGAAGCGGAACGGGCCCGCAAGACGGTCACCGCCCGCATTCGCGACACCCTGCGACGCCTCGATCAGCGGCACCCTCCGCTCGCCGCCCACCTGCGCGGCACGGTCTCCACCGGCGCCGCCTGCCGCTACCTCCCACCCACCCCCCTCCCCTGGCACCTCTAACCCAACCCCACCCAACCCCCGCTCCCGGATTGGTTGATCATGAGGTTAGCGGCGTATTCGATCTCTATAAGTGCCGCTAACCTCATGATCAACGGGGTGGGGACGGGGTGGGTTAGCGGCGGTTGTAGCGGTGCATGGTCAGCGTGCCGAAGACGACGATGAAGGCGGCGCTCCAGAGCACGATCCACATCATCGCCGAGGCGTCCGTCGTGCCGGCCATCGCGGCGCGTACCGATGACACCAGGTGCGTGATCGGGTTGGCCTTGACGAACGCCTGGAGCCAGCCGGGCATTGTGGACGGGTCGACGAAGACGTTGCTCAGGAAGGTCAGCGGGAACAGCACCATCATGCTGACCCCCATCACCGACTTCTCACTGCGCAGGATCAGCCCGAAGAACGTCCAGACCCAGGAGAACGCGAAGGAGAAGACCACAAGCAGGCCGATGCCGGCGAGGACGCCGAGCACGCCGCCGTCGGGGCGGAAGCCGAGCACCAGCCCGACGGTCAGGATCACCACCGCGGCCAGGACGTAGCGCAGCACGTCGCCGACGATCATGCCGACCAGCGCGGCGGGTCGCCACACCGGCAGCGTCCGGAACCTGTCGAAGACGCCCTTCTCGATGTCGGTGTTCAACCCGACACCCGTGTACATGGTGATCATCACGACGCTTGTCACCATGATGCCCGGCAGGAAGAACTGCAGGTAGTCACGAGGACTGTCGGCGAGCGCGCCACCGAACAGGTACGTGAACATCAGCACCATGATGATCGGGAACGCGGTCACGTCGAACAGCTGCTCCGGCACATGCTTGATCTTCAGCAGGGCACGCCAGCTGAAGGTCAGTGACGCCGACAGCGGGCTCGGCCGGGGCGGTCGCGCGCCCGGTGCGAGGACCGTCGCGAGCGCTTCGGACGAGGGTACGAAGACGGTCGGTGCCCGGCCGGTCGAGGTGGCGGTGTCGCTGCTCATCGGGCTGCCTCCAGCTCGTCGTCCCGCTCGTCGGTGGCCGGTACGGCGGGGTGGTCGGTCAGGGCCAGGAAGACCTCGTCCAGGCTCGGCTGGCCGAGGGAGAAGTCGTCGACCACGATCCCGGCCCGGGACAGCTCGCCAAGTGCCCGGGCGGCCTGCGCGCTGGCGTCCAGTTCACTGCCGTCGCCGCCGACGCGGGCGGTGATCGCCACCGGGTCGGCCTCCAACTGCACCGGCACGCTCAGCGTGGCCTGCAACACCCGCTCGGCCTCGGGCCGCTGCTCCGCGTCGCGCAGCCGCAGGTGGACCGTGCCGGAACCGACCGACGACTTCAACTCGCCCGGGGTGCCCTCCGCGATCACCCGGCCGTGGTCGACCACCGCGATCCGGCTGGCCAGCTTGTCGGCCTCGTCGAGGTACTGCGTGGTCAGCAGCACTGTCGTGCCGTGCGCGACCACCGCCCGGACGATCTCCCACACCTGGTTACGGCTGCGCGGATCCAACCCCGTCGTCGGTTCGTCGAGGAACAGCAGGTCGGGGGTGTTGAGAATGCTCGCCGCGATGTCGATGCGTCGCCGCATGCCACCCGAGTACTTCTTCACCTGCCGTCCCGCCGCCTCGGTCAGCCCGAACGCGGCCAGCAGCTGCTCCGCCCGTTGCCGGGCGGCGGCCTTGGGTAGCCCGAGCAGCCGACCCAGCAGGATGAGGTTCTCCGTGCCGGTCAGGTCCTCGTCAACCGAGGCGTACTGGCCGGTCAGGCTGACCCGGGAGCGGACCGCGTCGGCCTCGGTGACCACGTCGTGACCGAACACCCGGGCCTGCCCGCCGTCCGGGCGCAGCAGCGTGGCCAGTACGCGTACCGCTGTGGTCTTGCCGGCGCCGTTCGGACCGAGCAGCCCGTACACGGCGCCGGCCGGAACCTGGAGGTCGAGGCCGGCGAGTGCGCGGGTCTCCCCGAACGACCGGGTCAGACCCTCGGCCTCGATGGCGAGGCCGGTGGTGCGTCTACTCATGATTGCGAAGTGTCCTTCCATTCGTCACGCCTGTGAGCCGGGCCGCCGCGACCCGGCGCCCCACCACATCCCACGGGTACGACAGAATGCGCCCTTCCCGTGGCCACCCGCCAGCTTCAACGACGACGGCGGGCGGGAGTGGTCGGCTCACCTCACAGGCGCGAGACGGCGGACAGCCGCCGCTAGATCAGATCTAGCGGCGGCTGTCCCGACACCATCCTGTCGGCAGTGATCCGGGCCGTGGCCGGCCCGGCACGCTGCCGGCCCCCGTCACCAGGCGGTGTCGAGCCGGTGCCGTTGCTCGGGCGTCAGCTCCAGGTCCACGGCGGCGAGGCTCTCGTCCAACTGCGCCACCGAGGAGACTCCCACCAGCGGGATGGTGGGGATCTCACCGTCGATCAGCCAGGCCAGCACCACCTGGTTGACAGTCGCTCCGGTCTGCTCCGCGACCTCCCGCAGCGCGGCCAGCCGCACCGGCACGCTCGGCAGGTCGTGATCGGGTCCCAGGGGCTTGTCCGGCCGGACGTAGGCGCCCCACAGCAGTGACCCGTACGACACCAGGGTCAGGCCGGGCTCGGCCCGCAGGTAGCTGGTCAGCTCGCCGCCGACCGCGCCCACGTTGCCGTCGGGGTCGAGGTCGGTCGGCCCGTCCAGGCGGGCCGGCAGGTAGCTGCGGTGGTACTGGAGCACCTCGTACCCGGGCAGGCCGGTCGCGGCGGCCAGCGCTCGGGCCCGCTCCACCCGCCAGGTGCGGTGGTTGCTCGCGCCGAGCAGCCCGACCGTGCCCTCGGCGACCAGTTCGGCGAAGCCCTCCACGGTCTCCCGGACCGGCACCTCGTGGTCCTCGATGTGGGCGTAGAGCAGGTCCAGCCGGTCCACGCCGAGGCGTTCCCGGCTGCGTTCCGCGGACTCCCGGATCACCTTGGCCGACAGCCCCTCGCGATTGTCGACATAGCTGGTGCCGGGGGCCAGCGGTCGCGCGCCGAGCTTCGTGGCGATGACGATCTCGTCGCCGATGCCCCGGCTGCGCCGCCACCGGCCGAGCAGGTTCTCGCTGTCGCCGCCCTGCCCGCCGGTCATCCAGAACGCGTAGTTGTTCGACGTGTCGATGAAGGTGCCGCCGGCCTCGACGAACCGGTCCAGGATCGCGTACGAGGTGGCCTCGTCGGTCTTCGTGCCGAACAGCATCGCGCCGAGGCTGAGCACGCTGACCTCGCGCCGAGTACGCGGGTCACTGCCGATCGTGCGGTACCGCATGGAAACTCCTCTCCTGCGTCCGAACGACGTGGACGCGGCACCAGCCTGCGTCTTCGAGCGCACTCGAGGTCAACCCCGGAGGACGCGGTCGATCCGGGACCACCGTGCGGTCCGATCCGCGACCCGGGTGACCTGTCTCACTCGTCCGAAGGTCCATCGCCTGCGGCACCTGAGCCCGGTGCGGGCCGGCAGTCCCACCCATACGGTGTGTTCCTGTCCGCTCTCACTGAGTAGAGGAGTCGCCTCGTGCCACAGCTGCCGGACCTGCCCTTCGGCGTGGAGTACGCGGCAGTCGGGGTCTTCCTGTTGGCGGTGCTCGTCGCGGTGATCCAGCAGTTCTTCGCCGACTGGGTCAAAGCCCTGCTGGCCCGGCTCTGGGGCCTCGTCGCCGGCCGGCGACGAAGCATCCGGGCCGACGAGTGGCGCCGCTACCGTGCCTGGGTCGCCCGCACCTACAACCGGATGGAACTCGGCTTTCTCCAGGATGTCTCGGTCACGCTTGACGAGGTGTACGTGCCGTTGGAGTACGAGCAGGACGGCCGGCGGGTCGACATCTACCGCGACGTCCAGGGCCGCCGCCGCACGGTGATCCTCGGCGCGGCGGGGGCGGGCAAGTCGATGCTGCTGCGGCACTCGATGGTGCGCTGGGCGGCGGCGCCCGAGCGGTTCGACCGGGTACCGGTGCTCGTCGAACTCGCCCGGTCCAACCGGGACGGACGTACGATCCGGCAACTTATCGCGGAGGCCCTCGGCCGGCTCGACGACGAACCGGAGAGTCGCCGCCGCCGGCCCCGCCCCGCCCCTCCGCTCGTCGCCGACGCGGAGCAGGTCGTCGAGGTGGCGCTGGCCCGTGGCCGGCTCTGTGTCTTCCTCGACGGGCTCGACGAGGTGGTCACCGAACGACGGGGCGCTGTCGCCGAGGACATCAAGGAGTTCGCCGAGCGTCATCCGACCACGCAGATCGTGGTGACCTGCCGCGACGCGGTCTACGACGGTGACCTGCGGCCGGTCTTCGACCGGGAGATCCGGGTGGCCGGCTTCGACGACGCCGGTATCCGGCACTTCCTGCGGCTCTGGTTCACCCGCCGCCCGGGCGCGGAGCAGCACACGCCCGGGCGGGAGCGCGACGAGGTGTCCGCCGATTCCCGGCACATCGTCGAGCAACTTCTGGCGGAACTGCGGTCGAGCCCGACGGTGATGAGGCTGGCTCGTAGCCCCCTGATGCTCACCATGATTAGCACGTTGTACGAGGCGGACGCCGGTGCCGGTCCGATGTTGACCAACTCGCGGGCGGAGTTCTACCAGCAGGCCGTCGAGCACCTGCTGCGCCGGGACCGGGATCTGGGCCGACACCGCAATCTGGCCCGCTACCAGGCCGGCCACAAGCTGATGGCGCTGCGGGCGGTCGCGCTGGCCGCCCAGGGCGGCCGGTCCCAGGGCACCGACCGCCGGGTGATCGGCGAGGCGGAGGTGTACGCCGAACTCGCCCGTATCCTGCCCCGGTTCCGCCTGGCCGAGGAGCACCTGCCGCGCATGGTCGACGAGATAGTGGAGCGCAGCGGGCTGTTGATCCGCATCGACGACAACAACCTGCTGTACGAGTTCGCCCACCTGACCTTGCAGGAGTACCTGGCGGCGGTGGAACTCGCGGACGACCCCGACCGGCTGCTCGGGCTCTACCGCGAGAACCCGGGCAGGTGGCGGGAAACGGTGAAGCTCTGGTGCGCCGGGGCCAACCGCGACGCCTCCGGTGTGGTCCGGCAGATCTTCGCCGGCGACAGCCGGGACCGGTTGCTCGCCCTGGAGTGCGTCGCCGAGGCCCGGCAGATCGACGAGAGCCTCGCCGCGGAGATCGTGGACAGCCACGTCCGGCTGCTCGGCACGCCGGTCCCCGACAAGCATCTGGTACTGGCGGCACTCGGCACGGTGGCCGGCAATCCGGGGCCGTTCGGCCAGCGGCTGTTCGGCAACCTGTCGCAGCAGGCACGGTCCGGCGGCCCGGTGGCCGAGGACGCCGTGGTGGTCCTCGCGGAGTCCCGCCGTCGCGAGGCGATCGAGTTGTTGAGCGAGATGGCGCTGCGGATAACGGCGGCCCGTACGGCGTTGCGGGCCACAGGTGAGCTGGCCATCCCGACCCTCGCGGCCCGGGCCGGTGCCGGCTCGGTGGCCGCCGTCGACGACCTGGCCGCCGTCGGCACTCCCGCCGCCGCGGTGGCCCTGGCGGAACTGCTGTGGGCGGACGACATGCAGGTCGCCGTACGGGCGGCGTGGCGACTGGCCGTCCTGGTCGGCGCGCCGGACGTGGAGAACGAACTCCGCACGTTCGACCCGGAGTCCGTTGAGGCCGCTGCGCTGGCGGCCAGGGTGGCGCGGTTGGCCGAGCGGCGGCCGGGACGGCTACCGGGCGCGGAGTGGTACGACTGGCTGTGGGCGCCCTTCGAGCCGGGTACCCCGATGGCCCGGACGATGGGTCGCCTCGGCTGGCTGATCCTCGAGTCGACGGAGGGCGCTCCGAGTGATCTCGGCGCGGTCGACGTGCGTCTCGCGGTCGGCCTCGTGGCGCGGCCCGGCGCGTTCGTCGCCGGCAAAGCGCCGAAGGAACTGACCGACGAGCTCAATCGCAAGGCGCACAACTTCGGCTACAAGCGGCTGCTCTCCGGTGCCTTCGGCACGTACGAGATCCGCGACATGCTCGACCTGGTGGCCCGGCGGGAGCCCGAGGCCGCGCGCGACCTGGCGGTGCAGGCGTTGCGGCCACGGGTGTCCGGTTGGCGGGCCGCGTTGCTGGCCCGGCTGCCCATGCCGGTGCTGACGGAGCTGGCCGGTCGACTGTGGACCGGTGGCGTGCTCGATGCCGACCTGCGGGACTGGCGGACGCTCAACGAGCGGCCCGAGGCACCCACGGTCCTGACCTTCCTACGCAACGTCGCCGTGACGCTCGGGGTGCTGGCCGGTGTGGCCCTGGTCGGCATCGCGATCACCCGATCAGTCGGCACGTGGATCGGCTGGTGGACGTGGGGGGCGAAGGACCTGGCTGCCCTCGTGCTGGTGTGCGCGATCGTCTTCGCCATCTCCTTCCTGGTCGCACTGTTCATGCCGGCCGACCACGACCTGCTGTGGGTGCCTGCCGTCGTCCTGATGCTCAGCGGGGCCGGGCTGGCGGGCACGGGAGCGCCTGTCGCGTTCGCCACGGTGGCCGGTTGGCTGGGCGTCAGCTACACGGTCGTGTCGGGTGTAGCGCTTGTGGGCGCGATCGTCCTGCTGGTGCGCTGGACCAGCCACCGGGAACGGGCGTTGCGCAACCCGTACCGGGCCCTGCTCGACCGGGCACCGACCGCCCGCACGGCCGAGCAGACCGTGATCGGCCGTCAGGCCACCGGTGGCAGCGGCCAGCCACGCCAGGCGGTGCGGACCGGCGGCTGAGCTGTGCCGGATCAGCGGCGGCGCAGCGCGGTGGAGGTGAGGCGGTAGCCGATGGTGTGCTCGACCAGCCGCTCGACCAGGTCCGCCTTGCGCAACCCACCGACGCCGCGCAACCCCAGCTCCGCGGCCAGCTCCCGCAGGTCGCGGAGCGGCCAGGGGGAGAGGTACGCGGTGCCGTCGGCGCGGCTGGTCATCGTCGCCAACTGCTCGACGGCACCGGTCGCGACGTCCCGGCTGCTCATGTCGGCCCTCCGCTTCGCTGCGGGCCGCCATGAGGCACCAACGCGCTGAGTTGATGATTCGCTCGCTGTCGCTCGCTCATGTCGGCTGTCGGTCCGGTTGAAGGTGGTCGAGGAACTCGGTGGCGAGGCGGCGCAGTTCGTCGCGTACGGCAGGCACCGTGACACGGTCGCGCAGCACCACCGGCACGCCGCGCGGGGTATTGGTCGCGTAGAGGGTGACGTTCTCCCGCAACGCGGTGGGAAAGACCGGCAGGCCCAGGTTGCGGACCTGGTCCATGTAGCTCTGGTGGGTGGCGATGGGTTGCTGCGACAGCAACTGGATCATGGTGAAGACCACGCCGGCCACGCCGGGGGCGACCTTCTGGTGCCGGCGTACGGTGGCGAACCGGCGGGCGTCGGCGTTGTACTGCTCGACCAGTTCCCGCACGTTGCCGTGCAGGTAGTCGATGCCCAGGGTGCTCAGGTAGTCGGCCCGGGCCGGGATGACCAGGTGGTCGCTGGCGATGATTGCCGACTGGGTGACCACGTTGAAGTTCGGCGGGCAGTCGATGAGGACCATGTCGTACGGGTCGAGCCCGTCGGCGAGCAGTCCCTCGGCGAGGGAACCACGGACCCGGAACAGTTCGGCGTCGTACTCCTCGCCACCGGCGACGCTGCGGGCCAAAGCCAGGTCGATGTCCACAAGTTGCAGATGTGACGCGATCAGGTCGAGGCGCCCGGCGCCGGTGAGCCGGGCGTTCGCCGGGCCGGGCGACACCACGAGGTCACCGAGCGTGACCGATGGGCTGCCGTCGCGCAGGCCGTCGTACCAGCGTTTCACAGTCCGGCTGTCGCGCAGCCGCTCCCGCCAGTCGTCCGGGTCGTAGAAGCCGAAGGTCAGGCTTGCCTGCGGGTCGAGGTCGATGAGCAGCACCTTCATCCCTCGGTTGGCCAGTTCGGCGCCGAGGTTGGCGGTCACCGTGGTCTTGCCGACCCCACCTTTGTAGTTGATCACGGACACGACGTACATCGACGTACCTCCCCAAGACGACTGACGGTAGCGGGCCGTCCCGCGGAAAGTCGATCATCCCGGGTTTGCACGTAACTACGTAAGTTCGTATTATCGAGGAATGGCGAACGTGGAGGAGCGGTTGGCGGCGCTGGAGGCGCAGGTCGCCGGGTTGGTCGAACGGCTCGCCGACGCGGACGAACCGACGCCGCCGCCGGAGGGGGTCCTCTGGGCGCTCGACGGGCTCAAGCAGCGGCTGCCCGCCGAAGGCTCCGGTGCCGTGCTCTACACCGGCACCGTCCGCCTCGCCGGGCAGCACTACGACTGGCAGTACGGCCGAGGCGTCGAGGACCTGCTGGCCGACGACTGGGCCGAGCTGCCGGCCGTCCTGTCCGCCCTGGCCCACCCGGTCCGCCTGCGGCTGCTGCGCGAGATCCTCGGCGGCCGGCAGGGCACCGCCGAGCTGGCCGGCATCGAGGACCTCGGCACCACCGGTCAACTGCACCACCACCTGCGTCAGCTCACCGCCGCCGGCTGGCTGCGCAGCGCCGGCCGGGGCCGGTACGCCATCCCCGCCGAACGGGTGGTGCCGTTGCTGGCGATCCTCACCGCCGCCGGTCGTTGACCACACCCCACCAACCGGCCGCGCCGGGTCACCACCGTGGCCAGCACGACGGCCGCCGTCGGCCCGGCAGGAACGGAAGGAGCACGTCATGCGTAAGACGCCAGTCATCGTCCTGGTCGCCGGGGTGGTCGCCGGCCTGGCCGGGCTCGGCATCATGCCCCGGGAACCCCGGCTGACCGCGCAGACCACCGGCGACGCCGACCTCGCCGCCGCCACCCGGGCCTCGGTGGACGACCCGGGCGGCTACCGGGGCCTCGCCGTCGCCCTGATCGACGGAGGCCAGATCCGCACCGCCGGCCTCGGTGACCGCGACCGGGCCGGCCACCCGGTCGAGTCGGACACCCCGTTCGAGATCGGATCGGTGCCCAAGGTGCTCACCGGCATGCTGCTGGCCCACCAGGCCGGTGCCGGCGCGGTACGCCCCGACGACACCCTCGGCGCGACCTGGCCGGCGGTCACCGGCGCCGCCCGCGAGGTGACCCTTGCCGAACTGGCCAGCCACCGTTCCGGGCTGCCCCGGGTCGTGCTCAGCTCGGTCAGCGACTGGGCTCGCACGATCTGGGCCAACTACGCGGCCGGCAACCCGTACGCCGGTCAGGACGTCGACCGGGTCCGCGCCGCCGCAAACGACCTGGCACCCGGCGACGGCCGGGGTGAGGTCGGCTACTCGAACCTCGGCATGGCGCTGCTCGGCCAGGCCCTCGCGGCCGAGGCCGGCCTCGGCTATCCCGAGCTGCTCGACCGGGAACTGCTGACCCCGCTGGGCATGACCGCGACCAGCCAGGTCACCGGCCCGGACGCGCTGCCCAGCGAGCGTGCGGAGGGCGCTGGTGGCAGTGGTCGTACCCCCGACCCGTGGGTCGGCACCGGATACGCCCCCGCGGGCATCGGTTACTGGTCCACGGCAGAGGATCTCGCGCGACTCGTCGCGGCCACCGCCGCCGGTACCGCACCCGGCGCCGACGCCCGCGACCCGCGCTTCGACGACACCGAGCGCACCCGCATCGGGTACGGCTGGTTCACCACCCGCTACGGCGACCGCGAGATCACCTGGCACAACGGTGCCACCAGTGGGTTCCACTCGTACGTCGGCTTCGACCGGGCCACCGGCCGCGGGGTGGTGGTGCTCGGCAACACCGACCGGGGTGTCGAGCCCATCGGATTGCGGCTGCTCGGAGTGCCCCGCGAGGAGGCCGGCACCGCCTCGCCGGGGCAGCCCACCTGGGTCGGAATCGGGATCGCGCTGCTGTTCACCTTCATCGGTGGCCTGTCCCTGCTCGGTACCGCGCTGCGCGCCGCGTCGGACCGGCTGACCGTCCTGTCAGGCGCCGTGTGGGCGCTTGTCTACCCGGCCCTCGGTCACCAACTCGGTGACTGGTCCGCCGTGCCCGGCTGGCTCTGGCCACTCGGAATCGCGGCCTCCGGTGCGGGGCTGGCCCTGGCCGCGTACCGCTGGCGAGCCCTGCCGGTGAACGGTGCGACCCGGCCGTGGCTGCGGGTGGCGGCGACGGCCGGCTCGTTGGCCGTCGCCGCGGCACTGACCGCCGCCCTGCTGTCCTGAGCGGCGACACGGGCCGGATCCCGCCGGGTCACGTATCGACGGGCGTAACGACCGAATGTCGCCGCGTATCGGCTGATCAGGCCCTGTGCGGTGGCATCGAGATGTATCAGGATGGCGGGACGTCCGGCGCACGGGGGTAGGGGAGCCGGACATCCATAGAGGAAGGACGTGGCACATCGTGGTGCCTTTCTCCGGCAGGAAAGTGCTCGCCGCCATCGCAGCCGGCACGCTCCTGGGCACGACAGCGCTGGTAAGCCCGGCGTTGGCCAGCCCGAACAACAACTCGGCCAGCAAGCTGACAAAGGCGGTGACGGTCAAGGGGGTGCTCAAGCACCTCGACACCTTCCAGGCCATCGCCGACGCCAACGCCGGCACCCGCGCCTCCGGCACCCCGGGTTACGACGCCAGCGCCGACTACGTGGCCAAGCTGTTGAAGAAGGCCGGCTACCAGGTGACCCGGCAGCAGTTCGACTTCGCCTTCTACGAGGAGTTCGGCTCGTCGTTCGCCCAGGTGGCACCGAGCCCGACCACGTACACCGACGGCGTCGACTACGAGCTGATGGACTACTCCGGTGACGGCACGGCGGAGGGAGCGGTCGTCCCGGTCGACCTCGCCCTCGACCCGCCGCGCGCCTCGTCCTCCGGCTGCGAGGCGAGCGACTTCGCCGGCGTCGACGTGGCCGGCAAGGTCGCGCTGATGCAGCGGGGCACCTGCGCGTTCGGTGACAAGGTGGTAAACGCCGAGGCCGCCGGTGCCGTCGGCGCGATCATCATGAACCAGGGCAACGGTACGCCGGAGGCCAACGCGGATCGCTACGACCTGTTCGCCGGCACCCTCGGCACACCTGTCGGCATCCCGGCCGTCTCCGTGTCGTACTACAGCGGTGAGCAGTTCGCGGCCACCGCCGGCCTGGTGGTGCGGATCGAGGCCGACACCACCTCGGAGATCCGCAGCACCGAGAACGTCTTCGCGCAGACCCGGCACGGCCGCACCGACAACGTGGTCATGGCCGGCGCGCACCTCGACTCGGACCCGGCCGGGCCGGGTTACAACGACAACGCCACCGGCAGCGCGGCGCTGCTTGAGGTGGCGTTGCAGATGGCGAAGGTGAAGCCGAAGAACGCCGTCCGCTTCGCCTGGTGGGGCGCGGAGGAGGCGGGCCTGGTCGGCTCGCAGTACTACGTGGACAGTCTGACCGAGCAGCAGATCGCCGACATCGCCCTCTACCTCAACTTCGACATGGTCGGCTCGCCGAACTACGTGTTCGGGGTGTACGACGGTGACGACTCCGCCGAGCAGGGCGCGGGCCCGGGCCCGGAGGGTTCGGCGGAGATCGAGAAGGTGTTCGAGAAGTTCTTCGCCTCCCGCAAGCTGCCCACCGTGCCGTCGGACTTCACCGGTCGCTCGGACTACGGGCCGTTCATCGCCGCCGGTGTCGACATCCCGGCCGGCGGCCTGTTCACCGGTGCCGAAGGCGTCAAGACGGAAGCCGAGGTCGCGCTCTTCGGTGGGCTGGCCGGGGTCTCCTACGACCCCTGCTACCACCAGGCCTGCGACAGCCGTACGCCGGTCGCCGACGGCGCCGATGCCGCCACCTACAAGGCGTTGGGCAAGAAGTACCGGCTTCAGGGCAACGTGAACGTCTTCGCGCTCGACGTCAACGCCGACGCCATCGCCACCGCCGTGATCACGTTCGCGTACGACACCTCGAAGGTGAACGGCGTGACGACCCCCGGCAAGGGCAAGCACGGCCACGGCCACAAGCACGGCCACGGTCACAAGCACGGCCACGGCCACCACTGGAGGTAGCCGACCAGCAGCCTCGCCGGGCCGGACCCCCTGTCTGGGGTTCGGCCCGGCCGGGTCAGTCGGGCAGCGCGGCGCGGCGGGTCAGTCGGAAATGCTGTCGCTTGCCGTCGTCGCGGACCACCACCCCGTAGCGGGCCAGTTCCGCCCGCAGGTCGCGGGCCTCAGCGCTCCGGTCGTGCTCCAACGCCTCCCGCCGGGCCCGCAGCAGCGCGTCCGCACCGGCCGGCAAGCCGGGCAGGTCAGGCACCCAGAGCCGGTACGCCGCGCGATGCGGATCCGCCTCCGCCCACGGCCAGCCGTGCTCCCGGAAGGCCTCGGCCAGTTCCGTGGCCGGCAGGTCGCTGGACTGCCGGGCCAGCTCGGCGTCGTCCGCGTCGAGGAGCACCAGGTGCTTGCCGTCCACGTACACCGCCCGGGTGTCCCGCCTGTCGATCTCCCGATCGGAGTTGCCGTCACGCAACCGGACCCCGGTGCCGGACACCGTCACGCGTACCCGTTCGGCGGTGCCGATGGCGGCGATCACCAGCCCGACCAGGATGCCGACCCCGACCCCGCCGGGTAGCGCGTACCGGTCGGGCAGGCCGTCGACCGCTCGGAACAGGCCCTGCGCCGGAGCCCAGGGCAGGTCGGCCACCCAGCCCGCCCCGGCCACCAGCAACCCACCGAGCACGCCGCCGACCAGCGGGATCCCGCCCCAGAGCACGACCAGTTCGGTGACGCCGCCGCTGACCACTGTCGGCGTCCCGTACGCCCTCACGCCACCTCCCGTCGCATGGTGCGGACCATGCCGGCGACCAGTGGCACCACCAACCAGACCAGCAGCGACACCGCGAGGCGTTGCCACTGCCCGGCGGTCACCTCGGCGGTGAACAGCGGCTCCATGGTCCGCCCGGTGTCCAGCCACTCGGCCGCGCGGTTCAGCGGCCGGACCAGTTCCCCCACGATCGACCAGATGATCGGCAGCACCAGGTAGGTCACGATGGCCAGCGGAGTGTTCAGCAGCAGCAGCCCGAACCCCGCGCCCATCAGCACGCTCGCCACCTGGAACACCACCGAGTGCGCCACCAGGGCTCCCTCGATCCGCCAGGTGCCCGCGCCACCCGTGGCACCGGCGATCGCCGTGCCGGCGGCGGCGAACGCCAGGCTGCTCAGCACCGCCCCGAGCGCCGCGAGCACCACCGCGCCGAGCTTGGCGGTGATCACCCGCTCCCGCCGGGGCACCAGGGCGAACGTGGTGAGCGCGGTCCGCTGCGACCACTCACTGGTGATCGACAGGATGCCGAGCACCGGAAGGAGCACGCCGACCGGCAGCAGGGCGGTGGTGAAGAAGACTGTGAAGTTCTGCTCCGGCGCTTCGGCGTACACCAGCAGGAGCGCGACGATCACGGCGCTGACCAGGCCGATGGTGATCAGCAGCCAGCGGCCGGCCCGGGTGTCGACGAGTTTGCGCAGCTCCACCGCGGTCAGCCGGACCAGCGACGGCCGGTGTTCGCCCGAGCGGTGACCCGGGGTGACCTCTGGTGCGGTGCTGACGGTGGTCATCGGACGACCTCCCCGGTCGGTTCGGCGATTGTGGTGGCGGGCACGACAGGGCCCGACGCGGTGGCGGTCAGGGTGAGGAACAGCTGTTCCAGGCCACCGCCGCCGGCCGGACGCAGCTCGGTGAGGGCCACCCCGGCGGTCAGGGCGACCTCACCGACCGCGTCGGTGTCGGCACCGACCAACAGCCCCTCGGAACCCTCGCTGACCGTCAGGCCGGCCCGGTGCAGCGCGGCCCGCAACGCCGCACCGTCGCGGGCCCGCACCACGGTGCCGGCACCGGCCAGCAGTTCGTCCTTGCCTCCCTGGGCCACGATCCGGCCGCCCCCGATAACCACCAGCCGGTCCGCGACCGCCTCCACCTCGCGCAGCAGGTGGGAGGAGAGCAGCACGGTGCCGCCCCGGTCGGCGAAGTCCCGGAGCAGGCCACGCATCCAGAAGATGCCTTCCGGGTCCAGCCCGTTGGCCGGCTCGTCCAGGACCAGTACCCGGGGGTCGCCCAGCAGCGCGTTGGCCAGGCCGAGCCGCTGCCGCATGCCCAGCGAGTACGCCCGGACCCGCCGCCGGGCCGCGGCCGTGCCCAGCCCCACCCGGTCGAGCACCTCGCCGACCCGGCGCCGGTCGACGCCCATCGTCGAGGCGGCCACGGTCAGCGCCTCCCGGCCGGTCCGCCCGGCATGCTGGGCGGAGGCGTCCAGGAGCACACCGACGGTCCGGCCCGGATTGGGCAGTTGCCGGTACGGGCGCCCGTCGACGGTTGACGCACCGGAGGTCGGCGGGGTCAGCCCGCAGATCATTCGCATCGTGGTGGACTTGCCGGCCCCGTTGGGGCCAAGAAAACCGGTGACGGTGCCGGGCTCGCAGTGGAACGACACGTCCTCGACGGCGGTGTGCCGCCCGTACCGTTTGGTGAGCTGATGTACGGCGATCATGGTGCCAGCGTGTCCGAGCCGGCCGGCCATCCGCAGCGGCCATCGGTCTGCCGCTGCACAGACCAAGGTCGACGCCGAGGTCTCGACTTTGGTAGCTGGTCCGGTACCCGATGGGCTGCCTACCATTGCGCCTGTGACCAGCGCCGTCGTCCTCGATCACCCGGGTCTGCTGCCCGGGGCGCTGGACCCTGGGGTGGGCCGCCGGCCGCGGCGCACCACCCGCGACTGGCTCATCGACAGCCTCGCGTTCCTGGTCTCCCTGACCTGGGTGGTGCTGGCCAGCTTCGACGCCGCCTCCCCGAGTCCGACGTTCGCCGATCGGCTGCCGCACGAGTGGATGATCGTCGCGGACGGGTTCTTCGGCCTGGCCTGCACGGCGGCGCTCTGGTTGCGGCGTCGTTGGCCGGTGGGGGTGGCCCTGGCGACGCTGCCGTTGGCGATGTTCTCCATAGCCTCCAGCATCGCCCTGTTGATCATCTACTTCACGGTGGTGGTGCACCGTCGGACGGCTGTCGCTCTGGCCGTCACCGCCGCCGGGCTCTTCACCAACTTCTTCTTCGCCCTGCTGCGTCCCGATCCCGGCAGCCCGTACTGGATATCCACCCTCTGGGGTGTGGTGATCACCCTGCTGGTGCTGGCCTGGGGGATGTTCGTGCGGGCCCGTCGGCAGCTGGTGCTGTCACTGCGGGAGCGCGCCGAGCGGGCCGAGGCCGAGCAGCAGCTACGGGTCGCCCAGGCCCGGCAGTTGGAGCGCACCCGCATCGCCCGGGAGATGCACGACGTGCTCGCCCACCGCATCTCGCTGCTCAGCCTGCACGCCGGTGCACTTGAATTCCGCCCCGACGCGCCAGCTCAGGAGGTGGCCCGGGCCGCCGGGGTGATCCGGGGCAGCGCCCACGCCGCCCTCCAGGACCTGCGCGAGGTGATCGGCGTCCTGCGCGCCGAGACCTCGCTCTCCGACGACCCGGAACGCCCCCAGCCGACCCTCGACGACCTGCCCGCCCTGATCGCCGAGTCCCGGGCCGCCGGGACCCGCGTCGAGTTGCGGGAGCTTGTCTCCGCGCCGGACCGGCTGCCGGTGGCCGTGGGCCGCAGCGTCTACCGCATCGTGCAGGAGGGCCTCACCAACGCCCGCAAGCACGCCCACGGTGCCGCCGTCACCGTCGGCCTCAGCGGGGCGCCGGGGGACGGGCTACGCGTGGAGATCCGCAACCGTAGGCCGGTGGGAGAGCTGCCCGGGACGGTCATCCCAGGCTCCGGCACCGGCCTGGTCGGCATCGCCGAACGGGTCAGCCTCGCCGGTGGCCGGTTGGAGCACGGCTCTGACGAGCAGGGCGACTTCCGGCTGGCCGCGTGGCTGCCGTGGCCGGCGACGTGACCCCGGCCGCAGCCGAGGAGGATGGTGCGGCGCCGGCGGCAGCCGAGGAGGGCCGTACGGCGCCGACGGCAGCTGGCCCGGCCGAGGGGAGTGGTGCGGTGCCCGCGCCTGACGCGGGACGTGGCCCGGCGTCGGCGGCGGGCGAGGAGCGGTCGGTGCGGATCCTGATCGTGGACGACGACGCGCTGGTTCGCGCCGGACTGTCGATGATCCTCGGCGGTACGCCCGATCTTGAGGTGGTCGGTGAGGCGGCCGACGGCACCGAGGTTGTCCGGGCGGTCGCCGCGTGCCGGCCGGACGTGGTGCTGATGGACATCCGGATGCCCCGGATGGACGGGCTGGCCGCCACCGAGGCGTTGCGTGCGCTGCCTCAGCCGCCGGAGGTGCTCGTGCTGACCACCTTCGACGCCGACGAGCACGTACTGCGGGCGCTGCGGGCCGGTGCCGGTGGGTTCCTGCTGAAGGACACCCCGCCGGTGGAGATCGTGCGGGCGGTGCGCCGGGTGGCGGCCGGCGAGGCGACGCTGTCGCCGACGGTCACCCGGACCCTCATCGAGCACGTCACGGCGGGCCCGGTGGCGGACCCGCGTCGGGACCGGGCCGCGCGGTTGATCGAGGGTCTGACGGAGCGGGAACGGGCCGTCGCCGTGGCCCTGGGCATGGGGCGCACAAACGCCGAGATCGCCGCCGAGCTGTACATGAGCGTGGCCACCGTCAAGGCGTACGTCTCCCGACTGCTGACCCGTCTCGGACTCAACAACCGGGTGCAGGTGGCCCTGCTCGTACACGACGCCGGGCTCGTCTGAAACCGGTTTGAACCATCCCGCTTCGGTGGCCGTACCACTGCCCGAGGTGCGGTGCTCAAGCGCACCGCTACCGGAGCTGCGGGAGGTCTGCCGTGCGAGTTGATGAGCAGTCGACGGATCCCATCGATCAGATTCTGGGCGAGTTGCCGGTCCCGACGCCGTTGACCCCTGAGGACGTCCGGCTGGCCGTCCGGGCGGTGGTCGTGCACGCGGCCGAGGAGTGGCCGTCCGGGGCGCTGTGCCGCAACGATGGTGCCCGGTTCCCCTGCCGGCTGCATCGGTGGGGTCGGCGGGTACTGCTGAACCACGGGCTCAACGAGCGACAGCTCGACGCCCTGATCCGGCACGGAAATCCGTTCGTGCACGTGCCGTTCCCGTTCCTGATCAACGGGCCGTCGGCGGGACGTACTCCCGCCGCGCGTCCGGCGGGCACCGACCGCGCCGCCGGTTACCCGCCCCGGGCCCCCGGTCATCCGACCCGACCCGACCGCGCTGCCGGGTACCCGGCTCGTGGCCCGGCACCCCGGGTGGCCGCCCCGGCTGCGCGTACCGGCGTCCGGGCACCCGGCTCCGGCCGGCCGGTGGCACCCCCCGCCACCGCGCCGCGCTGGCCGCGGGCGAGCTGAGAGGGGTTCGCCCGCCGGCGGTACGACGCCGGCCCGGAGCGCGAGGTCATTCCCCGCCCGCGCCCGGGCCGGCGTCGCGATGCGCCGTGCGCTCAGCGGTTTCCGGCGGGGATTCCGCAGGCTGGTGCCGCCCAGTAGGTGTGGTTCGTACTGCGGTCCTGGTTGTTCTCCCGCCGCGAGTCCACGTGGACGTGGCTGTTGTGGCCGGAGACGCCGGGCCCGATGATGCCGCTGAAGCCGTGGTTACGTGCCTGGCGGGCGACCTGGCACAGCGACTTGTCGTTCGAGATGAGGTCGGCGGCGTTGCCGTAGAGGTGCTGGCTGTCCGACGCACCGCCGACCCGGCTGTTGCAGCTGCGGCTGCGGAACCCGCTGGTCACGATCAGCGGGTCGTCGCCGAGGCTCTTGCGCAGCGCCTCCAACTTCCACATGGTGCGGAGCGCGTTCTGGCGGGTCTGCGTGGTGCTCAGCGGGCCGCCGTCCCACCCGCTGCCGCCGCAGCCGTCGTCCATCTCGCTGTAGCTGAAGTGCCGGGGCGTGCAGTTGTCGTCCTGGATCTGGTAGAGCTTCCGGAAGGTCTGGGGTCCGGCGATCCCGTCGACTCTGATGCCGTAGGCGGCCTGGAAGCGGCGCACCGCGGCGGCGGTCTTCGGCCCGTACCGTCCGTCGAGTTCCACGACGTTGTTGTTGCCGGCCCAGCCGGCGATTCGTAGTTGCAGCTCACGTACGTCGCTGCCGGAGCGCCCCTGATAGAGGGTGCGGTTCCAGGTGTAGCAGCCGTCGGCATGGGCCGCTGGCGCGGCGACCACCGAGGCGATCGCAGCGCCCGGCAGGGCCAGGGCGAGGGCGACGACTGCCCGTTTCAAGGTGTGTACGCGCACAGAAGTCCTCCCGATAGGAGAGTGAATGGGGTGGCAGCCGGGACTTCGACCGGGTCGTCCCGTGGATCCACCCTCGCACCGGAGCAGCCGATTGGAGGGGATTAACGAGAATTGTCCTCACAATTCGCCATGCCTGAGCATTGCCTGGGAATTAGGGCTGTTTGCGAAACAGGCAATCGGTGCTGCGGCGTCGTAGCGAAGCCAATTCGGCGCGGAAGGTCGCAACCGGTGCCACGGAGGGTGATGTTCTCCGAGCCGACGGGCCCGGTAACGTCAGCGCCGGCGACGACGGGGAGGTGGGCGTGGCGCGCGGTGGCATCTTCTGTGTCGAGGGGCAGTGGCACCGCGATCTCAACGAGCGCGGATCCGTGCTGCCCACCCTGGAACTCCTCGAACGGCTGGGCAAGGTCCGCTTCATCCACAAGGACGCGGCCACCCGGGACGAGTTGTTCTACTTCATCGACCGCTGGCTGCTGAAGCAGTACGCCGACCACCGGCTCGGCTTCTTCGCCATGCACGGCGAGCCGAACCGGCTGTGCCTCACCGACTGGCACTCGGTGGAACTCACCGAGGTGGCCGAGCTGATGGCCGGGCGCTGCGAGGGGCGACGCCTCTACTTCGGCAGCTGTTCGGTTCTGCGCGCTCCCGAGACCGTGCTGCGGGACTTTCTCGACGTCACAGGTGCCGCGTTGATCTGCGGCTTCACCCGCGAGGTGGACTGGGTCGAGTCGGCGGCGTTCGAGACCGTCCTGCTCGACGTGCTCGCCAACGGCCGCCGGCACAACGCCGCCGAGCTGCGGATGGGATCGGCGCACTGGGCGCCGCTCGCGTCCTACCTGGGCTTCCGGATCATCTACGCCAACGGCCGGGCCTGGCGACCGTCGATGCGCCCCCGGGTGCCCAGCCAGCCGTCCGCCGGTCAGCACGCCTGAGTGCTGATAGAAACGAGCGATGTCACCCACGATCGCTCGTAACACCCGGGTAGACCGGGACGAACTTCTCGACTTCCTCCGCCCCCGGCACCGGGTGGTGCTGATGACCACCCGCGCCGACGGCCGGCCGCAGTCCTCACCGGTCACCGCCGGGGTGGACGCCGAGGGGCGGTTGGTGATCTCCAGCTACCCGGAGCGCGCCAAGGTCGCCAACATCCGCCGCGACCCCCGGGTGTCGGCCTGTGTGCTCTCCGACGACTGGAACGGCCCGTGGGTGCAAATCGACGGGGACGCCGAGGTGCTCGACCTGCCCGAAGCCCTCGAACCACTTGTCGAGTACTTCCGGGGCATCTCCGGTGAGCACCCGGACTGGGACGAGTACCGGCAGGCGATGCGGCGCCAGGGCAAGTCGCTGATCAGGATCACCATCACCGGGTGGGGCCCGATCGCGACCGGGGGCTTCCCGGCCCGACTGGCCGAGTGACGCGGGCGGGGCGCGGCGAACTGCCGCGCCCCGCCGACGATCAGCGCCGGGCCGTCGCGTACGTGGCGCAGCCGATCAGTTCCATCGACACCTGGAGCCGTTCCAGGCTGATGTTCTTGGCGATGGTGTCCTCCGGGCTGTGGTACGGCGGCTCCAGCAGCGCCGGTGACTCCTCACCACGCCAGGAGAAGTTCGCGCTGGCGATGCCGACCTCCTGGAACGACTGGTGGTCGCTGGCACCGCGCTGGGTGACCGGTGAGATCTGGGGCTCGTAGCCGAGCCGCCGGGCGGCGGCCGCGACCTCGTCGGTGGCCCGGTTGCTCTCCCCGGTGAACGACAACAGCCAGTAACGGGTCGCCGGGTCCCAACTGGTGGCGACCATGTCGTTCTGGTAGACGGCGAGGATCCGGTCCCGCTCCGGCTGCGGCAGCTGGGCCACGTAGTAGCGGGAACCGATGAGCCCCTGTTCCTCCGAGCCCCACAGGGCGAACCGCACCGTGGCGTTGATCGGCACCGCCTTCAGCACCCGGGCCAGTTCCAGGCAGAGCACGGTGCCCGAGCCGTCGTCGTTGGCCCCCGGTGCGCCGATGACCGAGTCGTAGTGGGCGCTGACCATGACGACCGGGCCGTCGGCACCCGCCCGACCACGCCGTTCAGCCAACACGTTGTGCGAGGTCAACCCCCGGTGTGCGGTGGTGGCGATGGTCAGGGTGAGCGGGCCGGCGGCCAGCAACGCGCGCAGCCGGTGCTTCTGTGCCTGGGCCACCCCGACGACCGGGATCGGCAGCGGCGCGGCGGCGGAACCGGGCAGCGTGGGGGAGAACGCCGACGCCCGACGGGGCTCCACCAGGTCGGCCGGCAGGAAGACCACTGCCGCCGCCCCGGCCGCCACGGCGGTCGCGGCGAGCTGCTCGCGCTGGGCCGCGACATAGTCGACGAGCACGATCCGGCCGCTGACGTCGGCCGGGTAGTCGCCGGGCGTACCCGCACCGACGTCGACCACGGATGCGGTGATCCTGGTGTCCAGCGCGGCCTGCCCGCTCGCCCCGGCCTGCCAGTTCAGGTCCCGGGGCAGCCCGGACGGCGAGCTGAGCTGGGCGAGGAACTTGTCGGCCACCGGGAAGGGTTGCAGGGTGGTGTCGTAGCACAGCTTGTCGAGCTGGCCGGCGATGTAGTGCGCCGCCCGGCGCTCCGAGTCGGTGCCGCCGATACGGGGGCCGATGTCCTCGGAGAGCACCTTCAGATGTTGCAGGGCGCGCTTCGCCGACAGTTGGGCCACGACGACCCGGTCCTGCGGGGTGAGGGCCGGGGGCCGGTGCGCGCCCGGGCGCTGGCCGTCGGCCGCCCAGGCCGGGGCGGGCAGCGCCACGGTGGCGGCGCCACCGAGTGCGACGGTCAACATCCGTCGCCGGTTGAGCAAGCCTGATCCAGTGGAGCGGGACGATTCGTGCGGGGATGTCACGGTGTCGTCGAGCGAAGCCAAGACGGCGCCCTCCTGATTCGAGGTCCGACCCGCGCGTCAGGGGTGTGACGCCCGGATCACAGAGACTCGAATCTATCCGGTGAGCTGCCGTTACTCAAGATCAGAGATCAGTACGCGGCGGTGAAGCGCATGTTCCGGAAGCGCCCGTTCTCGATCTCGTCGACCACCGCGACCGCCAGATCCTCGTAGCTGAGGACGCTGCGGCCCTGCGCGTCGGTCACCGGCTCGTCGGTGCCGGTGCGGTACCGGCCGGTGCGCTCGCCCGGGTGAAACTCCAGTGGCGGTGGCGAGAGATACGTCCAGGTCACCCCGTCGGCCGAGGAGCGGTAGAGGTCCAGGGCCTCCGCCTGCCCCAGCGCGGCGTCGCGGTACTCGGCGGGAAAGTCCGGGTCGTCCAGCAGTCGGGTACCCGCCGGGCTGAGCAGGGTGGCACCGCCGCCGACGTGGATCACCCGGGGGGCCGCCGGCATCCCGCGCAACGCGTCGAGCACGGCCCGCGCCGCGTCGGGCCACAGCGAACGGCTGCCGCCGCCGATCGCCAGAACCAGCGCGTCCGCCTCCGGTGCCAGCTCCCGCACGCTGCGCTCACTTGTCGCGTCCCCGGTGACGACCCGAACCCCGGCCGGCAGGTACGGCGCGTCCGCCTCGGGGCGACGTACCGCGGCCACCACCCGGTGACCACGGTCGAACGCTTCCCTGACGATCCGCGAACCCGCGGTGCCGCCCGCACCGAACACGACGACGTTTACCACGCCTCCCAGGCTAGGCAGGAGAAGTCGTGAGCGTCGGCGGAACCGGTCAGTCGACGAGCGCCGAGTAGACAAGTTGGCGCAGCTGCGGCCGGATGGGCCAGGTGCTCGACGGCATCAGCTGGGTGAAGAACATGGCGGTGATCTCCTCGACCGGGTCGACCCAGAACGCGGTGCTGGCCACGCCGCCCCAGTAGTACTCACCGACGCTGCTCGGTACCCGGCTCGGTACGGGGTCGTCGACGACCGCGAAGCCGAGGCCGAACCCGATGCCGTCGAGGTTGGTCTCGGCGAACCCGCCGGTGGACAGGGTGCCCAGGTCCTGCCCGCCGGGCAGGTGGTTGCGAGCCATGAACCGCACCGTGCGGGGACCGAGCAGCCGCGTGCCGTCCAGCTCGCCGCCACGCAGCAGCAGTTGGGTGAAACGGTGGTAGTCGGCGGCCGACGAGATCAGCCCACCGCCGCCGGAGAGCAGCACCGGCTTCTCATACGCCAGCGCGCCGAGCGCGTCGTGACGCACCGCGCGACCGGACGCCGGGTCCGGCACGTACAGGGCGGCCAGCCGCTCGGCGTCGGCGCCCTCGACGTGCCAGCGGGTGTCGGCCATACCCAGCGGGCGCAGGATCCGTTCGGTCAGGAAGGTGTCCAGGCTCTGTCCGGAGACCACCTCGATCAGCCGGCCGAGCACGTCGGTGGCGACCGAGTAGCCCCAGGCGGTGCCGGGCTGGAACAGCAGCGGCAGCTCACCGAAGACCCGGCAGGCCTCGGCCAGGTCGACCTCGGCCGGCGGGTAGAGGTCGTACCCGGCGGCCCGGTACAGCCCGTCGACCACCGAGGTCTGCATGAAGCCGTAGGTCAGCCCGGCGGTGTGGGTGAGCAGGTGCCAGATCCGGATCGGTTCGATCGCCGGCACGGTGTACGGCTTGAGCGTCGAACCCTTCGAGTAGACCCGCATGTCGGCGAACTCGGGCAGCCAGCGCCCGATCTCGTCGGTCAGCTCGAAGCGGCCCTGCTCCCAGAGCATCATCGCCGCGACCGAGGTGATCGGTTTGGTCATGGAGTAGATCCGCCAGAGGGTGTCCGGCTGCACCGGCGTGCCGGCCTCGCGGTCCCGCAGCCCGTACGTCGAACTGTGCGCGATCTCGCCGCGCCGGGTGACCACCGCCTGCCAGCCGGCCAACCGGCCGGCGTCGACGTAACCGGCGAAGTGTTCGTCGATCCGGGCCAGCCGCGCCGGGTCGAATCCGACCTGCTTCGCCTCGATGCTGGGTGCCATGCTCACCACTGGGAACCTACCGGCCGGTACGCGAGGCGGGGAAGGTGTGTTGTCGGGGTCACTGGTTAGCCTCAGGGCATGCCGGAGCCGACCGAGGACGCCACCTTCCGCGACGAGGACTGGTACGCCGAGGATCTGGCCGACCGGCACTTCGTCAACTGCACCTTCCACCGGGTGGATCTCACCGAGGCGACCAGCCGGGGTGCCGTCTTCGAGGGCTGCACCTTCGGCGACGTGGCGTTCAACGTGTCCCGGCACACCGACTCGGCCTTCACCCGGTGCGTCTTCACCAGGTGCAACCTCTTCGAGGCGGAGTTCACCGGCTGCAAGCTGGTGGGCAGCACCTTCGACCGTTGCGACCTGCGGCCGCTGACGGTGGCCGGGGGCGACTGGTCGTTTCTCACACTCGCCGGTGGCGACCTGCGCGGAGCCCGGTTCACCGGCGTACGCATGCGCGAGACCGACCTGTCCGGGGCCGACCTGACGGGTGCGGCGCTGACCGGGTGCGACCTGTCCGACGTGCAGTGGCGCGAAGCCCGGCTGTCCGGTGCGGACCTGCGCGGCAGCGACCTGGCCGGGCTGGATCCGACCACTGTGCACCGCGCCGGGGCGGTCATCGACATGATGCAGGCGACGACCCTCGCCCGGGCCCTCGGCTTCGACATCCGGGACTGAACCGCCCGGACCATGGCCGGGTGGTGACGGACGGTCCTGCGCGACCGACCGGGCCGGGTGCCGCCACCGCAGACGGGGCCGCCTGTTCTGAGTCTCGCTGGCGACGGTCTGATGAGACGCGGCCTAGCGCGGAGGGTCCCGGCAATGCCAATGTGAGGCGTCCACGCATCCGGGTGGAGTGAGCCGGTGCGAGTCCGGTCCGGCAGAAGTGGAGAGTCGGTGGCGGAGGAGAACCCCCCACGGGCAACTCGCGGCGGGGCCGCACGGCACCGCGTACCGGCGACGGGACAGCCTCCCGGCCAGGACCGTGCGACCCGGGCTGCCCGCCGGCTCGCCCGAGCCCGCAGGCGTCGCCGCTGGGCCGTGGAGGGGGTCGCCGCCCTGGCCGGGCTGCTGGCCCTGGTCGGGTACGTGCACTGGTGGTCGGAGCCGAAACGGGAGCAGCAGGCCGAGCCGGACGGCCTGCCCGCGGTGGTCGGGCGCCCGAGCCTGCCCAGCAACGGGCCCACCGCACCGGCGGTGCCCGGGCTGCGGCCCCGGGAGCGTCCACCGAGCCCCAGCCCGGTCCCTACGCCCAGCCCCACCTCCGCCACCCCGTCCGGAGAATCGGTGCTGCTCACCGTCGATCGGACGGACATCCCGGCGACGGTGGACCTGACCGAGGTGGGCGACCGCGACTGGGTGCACTGGGGGCTGGGCGGTGCCGGGACGACGGTGCGCAAGCGTGACGGCTCCGCCGAGATCCGGGACCTGGGCGGTCGGGGTGAGCGGGGCGGCTGGGACGGCAACCAGGAGTTGTTCCGGTGGCGCGACGGGGCGCCGGTGCGGTCCACCGAGACCACGCCCGACGGGGTCTACACCTGCGGGGCGGGCAGCGGCTTCAGCCTCGCGGTGGTGGCCGACGGTCAACCGCGCACCGCCACCGTCTACCTGGGCGTGTGGATGGCCCGGGGCCGGTTGGAGGCGCGGCTGAGCGGCGGCGGACCGAGCCGCACCCTGCGGCTGGAGGAACGGCACACCAGTCAGTCCACCGGCGCGACCATCCGGTTCCAGGCGCCGAAGGGCACCCGGCTGCTGCTCAGCTGGACGGTGGAGGAGAGCTTCACCCCGCACTGCGGCAACGTCGGCCTACAGGCGGTCGCGTTACGCTGACCGGTGTCCCGAGAGCACCGCGGCCGTTGCCCGGCCGGCGGTCCGGTTCGGCAGTAGCCTGGGCGACGACCGTCCCACGAGACCGGAGGACTTGATGACCACGGACGAAGGGGTGCTGGACAGCCCCACGAACTGGGTGGCCGAGCACATCAACCGGTACGTCGAGACCGACGGTGCCGAGGGGCACGAGTGGCGATCGGGCGTCTTCACGCTGCTGCTGACCACCCGTGGTCGGCGCAGTGGCGCGCTACGACGCACCGCGTTGATCTACGGCCGGTCCGGTGACGCGTACGCGGTGGTCGCCTCCCAGGGCGGTGCCCCGCAACACCCGGCCTGGTATCTCAACCTGTTGGACGAACCGCAGGTCCAGGTGCAGGTCGGTGCCGATCGGTTCACCGCCCGGGCGCGGGTCGCCTCGCCCGAGGAGAAGGCGCGGCTCTGGCCGGTCATGACCGGCATCTGGCCGGCGTACGACGACTACCAGGCGAAGACCGACCGGGACATCCCGGTGGTGCTGCTCGAACGCGACTGACGACACACGGGGAGGACGAGCGATGCCCGCTTTCGCGCTGGCGCACCTGCGGAACCCGCAGGTCAACGAGGATATTCTGACCTACCTGGAGCGGATCCAGGCCACGCTGGAGCCCTTCGGTGGCCGGTTCGTGGTGCACGGCCCGGAGGTGGACGTACGCGAGGGCGAGTGGCCGGGCAGCGTGGTCATCCTCGAGTTCCCCGACCGGCAGCAGGCGCACGCCTGGTACGACTCGCCGGCGTACCAGGAGATCCTGCCGCTGCGCACGCGGCACATCGACGCCACGGCGATCATCTTCGACGGGGTGGGCCCGGGCTACGATCCCGGCCAGACCGCTGCGGCACTGCGGGCGCAGGCGGCCGCCGGCTGAGTCCTCGGGACAGTTTGTCCGTCACCCCGGGTCGATCGAGTCGTAACGTCCTGCTGTCCGTGTTCGACCGTCCTGTGTGGAGGTCAGGCCGATGAACAGCAGCAGTACCGTCCGTTCCTCCCCGCCCACCGGCAAGCGGACCGGGGTGGGGCTGCGGGATATTCCCCTGCCGCCGTACGTGACCGCCGAGGATGCCCAGTTCGCCGTACGGGCCGTCGTGGTGCACGCGCCCCGGAACTGGTCGGGGGGGACCGTCTGCCGCAACGACGCCAGCCCGCATCCGTGCCGGCTGCACCGGTGGGGCACCCGGGTGCTCGCGTTGCGTGGCCTGCACGACGCCGACATCGCCGCACTCATCGAACGAGGTGATCCCGCCGCCCCGCTGCCGCCCCGGTCGCCGGCCTGAGCAAGGTGGGCGACGCAACCGGTACGGATACCCGCGCAGCGGGTCTTCACGCCTCGTATCGCGCTGACATCGCTCTATTTGACGGACGCCTCGACGGCGGGCACCGTGGAGGGCTGGAGGGGCCTTGAGCTGCCCCGATGTGGCGGGGATGGCACCGCCCGGGAGCCCAGAAGACCACGAGGAGTCCCACCATGCTCACGATGACCGACAACGCCGTCCTGGTGATCCGTGATCTCGCCGCGCAACAGGACGTCTCCGAGGGCGGTGGCGTACGCATCGCCGCAGACACCACGGCCGGCTCGCTCACCGTCGAGCTGGTTCCCGCACCGGTCGAGGGCGACCACGTGGTCGACAACCAGGGTGCCCGGATCTTCCTCGACTCCGACGCGGCCGACCTGCTCGGTGACGCCTCGGTCGACGCGACGGTCGACGACGAGGGCGTCGTGCAGTTCGGATTCACCGAGAAGGAGTAGCGCGGGCGGGCCGGGTCAACGCGTCAAGTACGTGGGCCAGATGGTGCGAGGTGCTCCACGCCATCCAGTTGGTTGCCGAGCCCGCCCCGGCGCCGCGCCGGGCCCGACGCGAGATCTCCTGGTCGCCCCAGGAGAAGCTGGCGCCCGTCGCCGGCCAGTGCGGCGCCGACATCAGCGTGCGGCACAGGTCGGCGACCCGCTGGTCGCCCTGGCCCCGGCGTCGCGACCAGCGGTGGATCCACCAGGCGCCGTTGCCGGTGTAGGTGACCGTCAGGTGCCTGTCGACTGTCGGCTGGGTCGGGATCGCGGCGGGGGTGACGCCGTAGTCGCCGAAGGCGACGCCCAGATCGGTAAGCCGTTGCCAGAGCAGCCAGTCCCAGCGCTCCACCCGCACCGGCTCGTCGATGGGCAGTCGGGACAGGGTCGGCGGCATGCCACCGGCCACCACACTCACCGAACGCCAGGCGTGCCGCCGGGACCAGTCCAGCATCCGCCGCACCCGGGGCTCGGCCAGCCGGACGTCCGCCGGGCAGCACACGTCACCGCAGTCGACGACCAGGTCGCACTGCTCAGGTCCCAGCCGTGCGTGCCGCCCGATCCGCTCCACCGCCGTGGTGGTGGCGTCGGGGCCGGCCCGGTCCTGGCGGAGCCGTAGGCGCACCACGGCCCGCTGGGTGTGCGCGCGGGCGGTGGCGCCGAGCGCCGCCAGCCGCCCCGCATCGTCCGTCAGGCCGATCACCGGTACCAGCGGTACGCCCCAGCGGAGCAAAGCGGCTGCCGTCGTGTCGGGCAGGGTGCCGATGTCGACAGCGGGGAGCAGCCCGGGCGGCAGTCGGGTCAGGGAGTCGATGACGGTTCTGTCGACTTCGGACAGTTGCAGGATCGGGCTGAGCATCGGGGCGAGGGCGTCGTCGAGGTGGCCGAGCGCCTCCAGTTCCCCGCGCCGTGCGGCGAGGACGGGACGGTAGACCGGCTCCTCCGCCCGACCTCCGGGGGCGGGCATCATAATTCAGAGTAGCCAGACGATTACCCACCTCCCAGGGCGGGACAGCGGGAATTCACCGGACAGGTGTCAGCTCCCCGACTATCCTCGCGCGGTGTCTGACACACCGACCCGGTACCGGTCCGCCGACGAGGACAGCGCCCGCTGGCAGGGCTTTCCGCTCCGCCCGGGGGACATCGTGATCAGCACCCGGTCCAAGAGCGGGACGACCTGGATGCAGATGATCTGTGCCCTGCTCGTGCTGCGTACGCCGGAGCTGCCGGCACCACTGATCGAGCTGTCGCCCTGGCTCGACTGGTTGGTCGAGCCGCAGGAGCAGGTGTACGCGCGGCTGGCCGCTCAGCGGCACCGTCGCTTCATCAAGACCCACACCCCGCTGGACGGGGTGCCGAGCGATCCCCGGGTGCACTACGTGGTGGTGGCTCGCCATCCGCTCGACATGGCGGTCTCGCTGCACCACCAGGGTGCCAACCTGGACCGCGCCCGGCTCGCCGAGTTGACCGGCCAGCCCGCGCCGCCGGGGCCGGCCAGCCCTCGGCCGCCGGTCGAGCGGGCGCTCGTACGCTGGATCGACGCGGATCCGGATCCGCACGCCGAACTGGACTCGCTGCCGGGTGTCATGTGGCATCTACGCGACGCCTGGGCCCGCCGGCACCTGCCGAACGTGCACCTCGTCCACTACGACGACCTCCGGGCCGACCTGTCCGGGCAGATGCGGCGCCTGGCCGAGCGGCTGGGCCTCGAACCTCCCGGACCCGATCTGGTGGAGGCGGCCACCTTCGCCCGGATGCGGGCCCGCGCCGACCGGCTCGCTCCCGACTCCGCCGGAGTCCTGAAGGACCGCAACGCCTTCTTCCGCAGCGGTCGGTCCGGTCAGGGCAACGCGCTGCTCGACGAGACGACGCGGGCCCGCTACCACTCCCGGGTCGCCGCCCTGGCGCCGCCGGACCTGCTGGCCTGGCTGCACCGCGCCGAGGCGTGAACGCCGGCACCCCCGGGGCGGGATGCCGCTCCGGGGGTGCCGCCGGGCCGTCACCGGCCCGAGGAGTTCGGGTCAGTCGTCGTCCCGGTCGTCATCGTCGTCATCGTCATCGTCATCGTCATCGTCATCGTCGTCGTCCACCGGCTCCTGCTCGGCCTTGACGATCTCGCCGGACTGCCGGTCGATGTCGATTTCGTGCTCGGTGCCGCCGTTGACGATCTCGATCTCCCAGACGTCCCGGCCGTCCTCCCGGTCCCGGTCGGTCTCGGTGATCCGCCCGCCACCGGCATGCGCCAGCGCGATCTCGCCGGCCCGCTCCCGGCTCACCGCGTCGCCCTCCGTGGACGGCTGGCTCTGCCCCGTCGGAACGGCTGTCGGGTCGGCGGTGGTGGTCACGGTGGGCTCGGCCGTGGTGGTGCCGCTCGGGTCGGCGGTCGTGGCCCCGGTGGTGTCGTCGGGAACACCTGCGGTCGTCGGGGCGGCGGTCGCTGCGGTCAGGGTGGTCTGCCGCGCCCGGTTGTCGTCCGCCGCCGCGACGCCGAGGAACACCCCGGCCACCGCGAGCACCGCCGCCGCACCGCCGACCGACGCCAGGATCAGGGGGTTGCGCTTCATCGTCTGCACCTCTCCTCGGTTGTTGCATCGAGGATCGGTCGTGCCGTGATAGCGGCGCGCTGTCCGAACCCTAAGCCCCGGTTAAGACCAGTTCGATCCTGAGAAGTGACGATGTCGGAGCGTCACGCCCGGCCGAGCCGAAGCGTCACTTCGGCCCCGCCGCCGGGCCGCTCACCCAACTCCAGCCGGCCGCCGCTGGCCTGGGCCGCCCGGCGGGCGATGTCCAGCCCGAGGCCGGTCGACCCGGCCTGGCTCGCTCCCCGGCGCACCGAGTCGGCGGTGATGCCCGGGCCCTCGTCGGCGACGGTCAGGACCACCTGATCGCCGAGGGCGCGGAGCCGGACGGCGAACGGGGTGCCGTCCGGGGTGTGCGCGAAGACGTTGCCGAGCAGGGCGTCCACCGCGGCGGCCAACTCGTCGGCCGCAATGCCGACCGGAACCGGGCCGGGTGCCAGGTCGAGGTCGACCGCGCGCCCGGTCTCCTCCGCCAGCACCGACCAGAAGGCGACCCGGTCCGCCACGGTGGCCACGGCGTCGGCGACCACCGCGCCGTCGGTGGGGGTACGCCAGCGGGCCTGCCGGATCAGGCCGGTGACCGCCCGTTCGAGTCCGTCCACCGCGTCTATCACCCGGGCGGCGTCCTGCGGGTCGCGCAGCGACTCGGCCTCCAGGCGCAGGGCGGTCAGCGGCGTACGTAGCCGGTGCGACAGGTCGGCGACCTGCTCCCGCTCCTGCACCAGCAACTCCTGGATCCGGCCGGCCAGATGGTTGAGGGCGCCGCCCACCTCGCGCAGCTCCTCCGGCCCCGAGGGGCTCACCCGCGCGTCCAGCTCGGCGTTGGCCAGCCGGTGCGAGACCTCGGACAGCTCGCCGATCGGGCGGACGAGGGTGCGGGCCAGCCGGTCGGCGACCGCCAGGGCGATGAGCACCAGCAGCATTCCGAGCAGGGCCAGCACCAGCCAGGCGCGACCCACCCCGGCATTCATCTCCGCCTGCGGCACGACGGTGCGGATCACGGCGGTACCGTCCGCGCGGCCCTGCACCGCGATGACCACCTCCCGGCCCTCGGCCGTCTCGGCGGTGAGGCTCTGCCCGCGCCCGGCCAACTCCACAGCCGGGGTGCGGGTCGGGTCCGAACCAAGCACCGTGCCGTCGGGCAGGAACACGCTCACCGGCCGGGCCGATTCGGCGGCGAGCTGTTCGACGGTCAGCCGTACGGTCTCGGCGTCGGCGGTGCCGACCACGGAGGCGAGGCTCTGCGCGTCGGCGGTGGCCCGCACCGTCGCCCGGTCCTCGGCGGCGGTGCGCAGCAGCAACGCCAGTGGCACCAGGAAAGCGATCACGATGAGGACGCTGACCGAGGCGACCAGCAGTGCCAGGCGCGCCCTCACCCGCCGACCTCCGGGGTGACCAGCCGCACCCCGACCCCGCGTACCGTGTGCAGGTAGCGCGGCTGCTGGGCGCTCTCGCCGAGTTTGCGGCGCAGCCAGGACAGGTGCACGTCGACGGTCTTGTCCGCTCCGCCGTAAGGGATCTGCCACACCTCGGTCAGCAACTCCCGCTTGGTCACCACCTCGCCGACGCGGGTGGCCAGATGCCGCAACAGGTCGAACTCGCGCGGGGTCAGTTCGACGGGCTCGCCGTCGAGGCTGACCTGCCGGGACCGGGGGTCGATCCGCAGCCCACCGACCACCACCGTCGGATCCTCCTCGGCCGGTCCGCCTGGTCCCCGGCGCAGCACCGCGCGTATCCGCGCGTCGAGCTGACCGGCGGTGAACGGTTTGACCACGTAGTCGTCCGCCCCCGCGTCGAGTACCCGGACGATCTCCCGCTCGTCGTCGCGGGCGGTGGCCACGATGACCGGGACGGCACTGACCGCCCGCAGCATCCGCAGCAGCTCGCGGCCATCGAGGTCGGGCAGGCCGAGGTCGAGTACGACGAGGTCGGGGCGGTCGTCGAGGGCGTCCCGCAGCCCGGTCATCGCGGTGGAGGCGGCGGCCACGGCGTGTCCCCGCTCGCGCAGCGCGCGCACCAGCGGGGTACGGATGGTCAGGTCGTCCTCGATCAGCAGCAGGCGGGCCACAGCAGGCAGGGTATCTCCGGCGATCGTCGCCGGCCGGGTCCGTTAACCGTCCCTTAGCGTTGCCCGAAGGTCTCCCCAACCGACGATCGGGGATAGTCGGGTGATGGGCCGTCGAACCTTCCTCGCCGTGGCCGGCTGGCTGGCCACCGCGGTCGTCGCCACCCTGATCGGGCTCGCCGCGATCCGGTTGGTAGGTGAGAGCCTGACCGGGACGCCGGGCGGGGTCCGCAGCCAGGAGGAGATCGCCCGCGCGCTCGCCGAGCCGGTGCCGACCGGCACCACGGCGCCCGGCGGCGCACCGACCGGTGCCCCTACGCCCGGCACCGACCCGGGCGGATCGCCGTCGAGCCCGGTGTCGCCGGCCGGTCCGAGCGTCGAGCCGGGCAACCGGCGCAGCTTCTCCACGGTGGGGGGCAGTGCGGTGGCCGAGTGCCGGCCGGGTGGCGTGTACCTCGTCTCCTGGTCGCCCCGGCAGGACTACCGGGTCGACGACGTCGATCGTGGCCCGGACGACGACGCGGACGTGACGTTCGTCGGCCCGAGTGGCGAGTACGAGCTTGCGGTGCGGTGCGTGGACGGGGTGCCCGTCCTCGACCCCGACGACGACTGAGACCCGGCATTTTCGCGCGTCGTCGCAGGTCAACGCAGTGATCAACAGGTTCCTGTGTCCTTGATCGGACAGCCGTCCGGCTAGCTGCCGACAGGGAACGCGACATACGTTCGAAGCGCAAAGGGGGCTGATCGGCGCTGATCCCCCTTTAGCCACCGCAAACAACTCAACACGCCAGGGCCGCTCGGCCGGGCTGGGAAGGAGTGCGATGTCCAGCGCGAGAGCCAGGAGCAGAGGTGGGCCCCAACCGGTGCCGGGGGACGAGGCCACGGCCCGCGCCGAGGCCGAACACACCACCTGCGCCGGCGCCGGCATGCCATTGACCGCGAGAGTCCTGTTCGCCGTGGTCGATGCCGACGGCCTCCTGGTCCGAGGGCTGGGTGCGGCGGCGGCGAACCGGTTGCAGACCGGGATGTACCAGGTGGTCTTCGACCAGGACGTGACGGGTGCCAGCCTGGTCGGCACCGTCGGGCTCGTGGGCAGTTCCGGGCTGGCCCCCGCCGGCCAGATCGCGGTGGCCGGCCGTACCGGAATTCCGAACGCCGTCTTCGTGACCACCTTCGACGGTGCCGGGTCGGCCGCCGACCGACCCTTCCACCTGGCCGTGCTCTGCTGAGCACCCCGCCGCGCACGAGCGCGCGGCGCCGTTGACCCGAGGGTCGAAACCGCGCCGCGCTCGGCCGTCTCCCACCGCCGCAGCCGTACGGCGGTACGTCAGCGGGGACCTGGCATGACCGGTCTGACCGGTCGCTGGTGTCGATCCCCGAACGGCATCGGTCCAAACCCTCAGGCGGTGGTCAATTCCACCATCTGCAAAGCACGGCGTGGCCCGGCCCGCAATGGGGTATGTGTCGGAGCATGGAGCACTTCACTATCGCGACCGTCGCCGAGAAGAGCCCGGACTTCCGGCGGGTGCTGTGGACCGGGAAGCACACCCAGTTGGTGATCATGACGATCCCACCCGGCGGTGAGATCGGTGAGGAGGTCCATGAGGACATCGACCAGATCCTGACCTTCGTCAGCGGCACCGGTGAGGCGCAGGTGGCCGGTGAGAAGCGCGAGGTGGTGCAGGGCGACCTGGTGGTCGTACCGGCCGGCACCCGGCACAACTTCGTCAACACCGGCCCGAACCCGCTGGTGCTCTACACCGTCTACGGGCCGCCGGAGCACGCCGACCAGGCCGTCCACCACACCAAGGAGGAGGCCGACGCCGCCGAGGAAGCCGGCGAGGACGAGCCGCCGACCTCCTGACCCGTTCGCCGGCCCGGCCCGGCCGGGCCGGCGGACACCCGCGCGGGGCGTGATGAGCCCCGGAATCCCGGGTACGCCGACCGGATGCAGCAGCCGGCGATCTCCGACTACGGGTACCTCTCCGACTGCCGCTCAGGCGCGCTGGTCAGCCGGTCCGGCTCGATCGACTGGTGGTGCCCGAACCGGTTCGACTCGCCCTCGGTCTTCGGTCGGCTGCTCGACCCGGACGGCGGTCACTGGCGGCTGGCGCCGGCGGCCGTGGGGCAGCCCGGGCACCGGGTGCAGCGCGCGTACCAGCCGGACACGCTGATCCTGCGCACCGTGCACCACACCCCGGAGGGAAGCGTCGTGGTCACCGACGCTCTCGCCGCCGAGGTGGGTGCCCGCGCCCACGACTTCGGCATGCGCTCGCCAGCCGTGCTGCTGCGCGTGGTCGAGGGACTGTCCGGCCGGGTACCGATGGTGCTGGACTACCGTCCCCGACCGGAGTACGGCCTGCTCACCCCGTACCTGCGGGAACTGCCCGACGGTGCGGTGGCGGCCGCGGCGGGCCCGGTGGAGCTGGTGCTGCGCTGCGACGGGCTGCCCCTACGCGCCGAGCACGACCGGGTGCGGCACACCTTCACCGTCGACGAGGGGCAGGTGCTCGGCTTCGACCTGGCCTACGCGCCGGCGTACGGCGATCCACCGGCCCGGCTGGATCCGGTCCGGACCCTGGCGGACACGGTGCTGGCCTGGCAGGCGTTCCGCGAGAGTCACCGGTACGACGGTCGCTATCCCGAGATGGTGCGGCACAGTGCCACGGTCCTCACCGGCCTCACGTACGCGCGCAGCGGCGCGGTCGCCGCGGCACCGACCACCTCGCTGCCGGAACGGATCGGCGGCGACCGCAACTACGACTACCGCTTCTGCTGGCTGCGGGACTTCGCCATGACGATGCGGGCCCTGTGGGTGGCGGCCTGCCCGACCGAGGCGTCCCGCCTGTTCGACTGGGCGGCCCGCTCGATCGGCCGGGTCGGCCCCGATCCGGTGCCCGTGCTGTTCGGGCTGGAGGGGGAACGGGACGTCTCCGAGCACCCCTGTCCCCACCTGCTCGGTTACCACGGCAGCGGGCCGGTGCGCATCGGCAACGACGCCTGGCGGCAGCGGCAGCTCGACGTGCCGGGCGAGGTCATCTCGGCGGTCTGGCGGTTACGCGACTACCTCGGCGACCAGCTCGCGGACGAGCTGCGCGACATGGTGCTCGGTCTCACCGAGCAGGTGGCGGCCACCTGGCGACTGCCCGACCGGGGGATCTGGGAACCGCGCGACCGTGAACGGCACTACCTGTCGTCCAAGGTGCTCTGCTGGGTGGCGATGGACCGGGCGGTGCGGCTGGCTCCGCAGCTCGGGGGGCAGGCGGACGTCCGGCGCTGGGCCGGCATCCGGGACGAGATCCGGGCCACGGTGCTCCGGGACGGTTTCGACGAGCGCCTGGGCGTGTTCACCGGTGCCTTCGGGTCGCCGGAGCTGGACGCCGCGGCCCTGTACCTGCCGGTGGTGGGCTTCCTGCCGGCCACCGACCCACGGATGCGGGCGACCATCGAGGCGGTCGAGCGGGAACTCGGCGGCGCGGACGGCTTGATCCACCGCTGGGACACGGACCCGGCCGGCTTCGTGCTCTGTTCGTTCTGGCTGGTGGAGTGCCTGGTGCTGGCCGGCGAACGGGAGCGGGCCGGCCGGCTGTTCGAGCGGATCAGCGGGCACGCCAACGACGTCGGGCTGTTCAGCGAGCAGATCGATCCGGCCAGCGGGGCGCACCTGGGCAACATGCCCCAGGCGTTGTCCCACATCGGCCAGGTCAACGCCGCGTGGCGGCTGACCGAGCCCACCGCCGAATGACCTGCAACATTCCGGAGATCGCCAGCCACTGCCGTCGCGCGTCAGCGGGGCAGCACCGGTACGCCGGAGACGTCGATCGTCTCCGGGTACTTCACGCCCGCGCCGGTGTTGAGCACGACGACCCGTTCACCGGCACGGATCCACCCACCGGCCCGCAACCGACGGGCGGCGGTCAGGCAGGCCGCGCCCTCGGGGCAGAGCAGCAGGCCCTCCCGGGCGGCGAAGTCACGCAGGTCGGTCAGGATCTCGGAGTCGTCGACCGCGATCGCGGTGCCGGCGGTGGCCCGCAGCGCGGCGAGGATCAGCTCGTCACCCAACGGGGCCGGAACGGTGATGCCGAACGCCACCGTGTGGGCGTCCTCCCACGGCCGGGCCCGGTCGTCCCCGGCGGCGAACGCCCGCACGATCGGCGCGCAGCCGGTGGACTGCACCGCCACCAGTCGGGGCAGCTTGTCCTCGACCCAGCCCAGCTCCCGCAGCTCGCCGAGAGCCTTGTGGATGCCGATCAGCCCCACGCCACCGCCGGTCGGATAGATGATGACGTCGGGCACCTGCCAACCCAGCTGCTCGACGATCTCGAAACCCATCGTCTTCTTGCCTTCGAGGCGGTACGGCTCGCGTAGCGTACCGGCGTCGAAGACGGTGCCGTCGGAGGCCGCGACGAGCGCGGCCACCTGGCGCCCGGCGTCGCCGATCAGCCCGTCGATCAGGCGCAGGTCGGCACCGGCGGCCACACACTCCCGACGGCAGATGGCCGGCGCGGACAGCGGCATCACGATGGTGGCGCCCAGGCCCGCCCGGGTCGCGTAGGTGGCCCATGCCGCGCCCGCGTTGCCGTTCGTCGGCATGGCGATCCGGCGTACGCCCAGTTCCCGGGCGCGGCTCACGCCCACGGCCGCCCCGCGCGCCTTGAACGAGCCGGTCGGGGTCAGCCCTTCGTCCTTGACCAGCAACTCGTCGATGCCGATGTCCGCACCGTACGCGGGCACCCGCAGCATCGGCGTCCACCCCTCGCCGAGCGTTGTGACACTTCTCGGGTCGGCCACCGGGAGCAGTTCCCGGTAGCGCCACAGATCGGCCGGGCGCAGCCCGAACCGCTCCGGTTCGATCACCCGCGCCACGGTCGCGAGGTCGTAGCGCGCCAGCAGCGGCGAGCCACATTCGCAGAGGTTCTGCGGAACCCCAGCGTCGTGCTCCCGGCCGCAGCGCGGGCACTCGAGGTGGGTCAGATACACGCCGGTCCTCGCCGTCTCAGCTCGCGTCCACGCTGCGCCAGGCGCGGCTGCGACGGCCCGGCTCGTAGGCGGAGTCCAACCGCTTCGCCACCACCCCGGGCAGGCCCTGTTCGCGCGCCGCACGCATGGTCTCGGCACCGGCGCCGGGAAACCACGGCGGAGTCTGCCAGTGCGGCCCGGCCAGTGCCAGCGAGTCGAGCAACTCGCGGCGCTGCGGGTACGGCAACTCCACGCTGCTCACCCCCTCCAACCAGAGCAGATCGACGAGCAGGTACTGGGCATCGGCGGTGCTGCGTCCACCCCGGGCCGGCCGGACCTGCCCGGCGGGGTCGATACGCACCAGGACGCCGTCCAGCACGACCTCCGTCGGCGCCAGGGCCTCGGCCATCGGCCGCAGCCACGGGTACGTCCCGGTGATCTCCGCACCGGTCTCCGAGAGCAGCCGTAACCGTCCGCCGGAGACGTACGCCACCGCGCGTACCCCGTCCCAACGCAGCTCGTACCCCCAGGCGGCCTGATCGGTGGGGAGCCGGCCGGCCGGCGTGGGACGCATCGGCGCGACCAGATCGGGCAAGCCGGTCCAGCCCGGCGGCGGCGGGTCGGTGCGCCGCACCATCCAGTCCCGGCCGTCGCGCCCGCCGGTGGCGAAGAGCACGTACCGTCCGCTGGTCCGCGTTCCGCGCAGCTCCACCACCACCTCGCGGTCCTGCCATTTCTCGCAGCGGTAGGTGCCCTGGTCGTGGATGACCATCCGGCCGCCGCCGTACTCGCCGGCCGGGATGTCACCGGAAAAGTCGAGATACTCCATCGGATGGTCCTCGGTGTGCACGGCGAGGTGGTTGCGCCCCGGATCGCGGGGCAACCCGCGCGGCACCGCCCAGGAGACGAGCACCCCGTCGCGCTCCAGCCGCAGGTCCCAGTGCAGGCTGCGGGCATGGTGCTGCTGGATGACGAAGCGGGCGCGGTCGCCGGCCCGGGACCGCCGGGGCCGCTCGGCCGGCACCGGCTCGGGGGTACGCGCGGCGTCCCGCTTGCGCCGGTACTCCTCCAGCCGGTCAGCCACATCCGCATTCTCCGACAATTCGCGCTGACGCGCCCGGCTGGCGGCGGGCCGACGCGCCCGATCCCGGGCATGCCGCGCGACATCGGGGGTAGAACGGTCGGTATGAACCACAGTGACCACCCCACCGCAGTTCTTCCCGGTGACGTCCGGATCCCCCTGCTCGGCTTCGGTACCTGGCAGGCGACCGGCGAGGACGGCTACAAGGCCGTGCTCGCCGCGCTCGACGCCGGCTACCGGCACATCGACACCGCCACCATGTACGGCAACGAGGAGGAGGTCGGTCGGGCGATCCGCGAGAGCGGGCTGCGCCGGGAGGACGTCTTCATCACCACGAAGCTCCCACCCGAGCGGGTCGGCCGGGAGCGGGAGACGATCGAGGAGAGCCTGCGCGCCCTCGGCGTCGACTACGTCGACCTGTGGCTGGTGCACTGGCCGCCGAACGACCCCGGTGCCCTGATCCCGGTCTGGCGGGAGATGCTCGCCGCCCGCGACGCGAACCTGGCCCGGGCGGTCGGGGTCAGCAACTTCAGCACCGCACAGATCGACGAGCTGATCCAGGCGACCGAGGAGAACCCGGCGGTCAACCAGATCAAGTGGGGGCCCCGGCTCTACGACCGGCAGCGGCACGCCGAGCACCGGGACCGCGGGGTGGTGCTGGAGGGCTACAGCCCGTTCAAGACCACCGACCTGTCCGACCCGGTGCTGACCCGGATCGCCGGCGCGCACAACGTCTCACCCGCCCAGGTGGTGCTGCGCTGGCACCTGGACCACGAGATCGTGGCGATCCCGAAGTCGGTGACCCCGGAGCGGATCCGCGCCAACGCGGACATCTTCGGGTTCTCGCTGAACGCCGAGGAGATGCGCGACATCGACGCCCTCGGCAACTCCTGACCCGAGGCCGGACGGCGCCCGCCGCGGACGCCGCCGCCAGGCAGCGCCCGCCGTGGTGCCGTGCCCGCCGCGAGGCGGAGCCGTCGCGACATGCGGCAACTCGGGCTCTCCCGCAGCGCTGAGAGCCCGAGTTGCCGCAATCCGCGAGCGGTACCGGTCACCCGCTCGACGTCAGGTGCCGGCCGGCGGCGTGGGGCCGGTGTGCGACCAGCGGTGGAGTGCGTAGCGGCGGCCCTTGTCCTCGACGAAGACCGGTTCGTCGCCGGTCGGCCGGTAACCGCCGGACCGGGCCACGGCCACGCTGCCGGTGTTGTCCGGCTCGATCTCCAGATACACCGTCGGCAGGCCGACCACCCGGTGGGCGTACCCGGTCAACAGCCGAAGAGCGCGGCTGGCCAGGCGTTGACCGCGATAGGCCGGGCCGATCGCGTAGCCGATGGTGCCGGTGGCCAGGTTGAGCATCACCTCGCCACGGGCCAGGTCGTCGCCGCTGGTGACGGCGAGGTAGACCCGGGCGCCGGCCTGCTGGGCACGCCGGGCGGAGTTCAGGTACGCCTCGGCGGCAGCCAGGTCGAACGGGGTCGCCACCGGCAGGCGGTACGCCATCTCGGCATCGTCGAAGAGCGCGACCAGTTGGTCGAGATCCTGCTCGGACCACTGGCGCAGAACCACCCCGTCACCTTCCAGGCGTACGTCCACGTCAGCTCGGCCCCCCGTCGTAGTGGCTGCCAAGTCTGCGATCTCCCGACACCACTGGGCAACCCCGGGTGAGGCCACCGGTCGGTGGACGTCAGTCGGCCCTGACCGGTGCCGGGGTGCGGCGTCCGCCGCACCCCGGCACCCGCTCGTCAGGAGCGCGAACAGGCGGTGCCGTTGAGGGTGAAGCTGGACGGGTTGGCGTACGAGCCGCTGAGCGTGCCCTGGTAGCCGAAGCTGGCCGTGCCGCCGGGCGAGATCGTGCCGTTGTGGCCGACGTTGCGAGCGGTCACCGACGAACCGCTCTGGCTAACCGTGGCGTTCCAGGAGTTCGTCACCTGCTGTCCGGACGGCAGCGAGTACGCCAGGGTCCAGCCGTTGATCGTGCTGGAACCGGTGTTGGTGATCTGCACGTCGGCGGTGAAGCCGTTGTTCCACGAGTTGGCGGTGTACTTCACCGCGCAGGCGCCACTGCCGGAGGGCGGCGGGGTGGTGGGCGGCGGGCTGCTCGGCGGCGGGTTGTTGTTGCCGCCGCCGTTGACCGCGGCCGAGAAGTTCGTCACGGCCAGACCGACGCCGCCCTGCCAGGGCTCGAACCCGGCCTGGATGCTGGTCAGGTACCAGGAGTTGGTGATCGCGCCCCGGTTACGGGTGTCGTTGATGAACGCGAGCAGGTTCAGGTTGGCGCTGCTGATGGCCGACGGGGCGAGGTACGAGATGACGTTGTTGGAGCCGTTGCTGCCGCGCCACACCTCCCAGTTGCGCCCGTCGATGTTGGCGTTGCCGACCGGGGAACCGATGGGCTGGATCGAGCCCTGCCGGTTGAACCAGATCATGATCTCCATCTGGTTGACGCCGTCCCGCTTGGGCGACGGGTCGAGCCAGATGTCGTACGAGGCGTTGTAGATGCCGTTGCTCACGTACCGGTAGTTGATGCTGCTGGTGGCACTGCTGATCTGGCTGACCTGGATCGGCAGGTTGGTGCCGGGGGAGCAGTTGGTGTAGTGGCAGCCGAGGAAGACCGACGGGTACGCCGTCGGAGCGCCGTTGGTCGGGCTGCTGCCGTTCTGGGTGGTGATCTCGAAGCCGTTGTTCGTGACGTTGATGCACTGCTGGGCGGTGGTGCCCCAGCGGTTGTTCTGCACCACGTACCGGTTCTGAATCACTGTCGAGCCGTACTGCTCACAGATCTGGGTGTCGGCGGAGGCGGTGCCGCCGAGGGCCACGGCGACGATCGAGCCGGCGGCAACCAGCCCGACGGCCATGATGGCCCGCAAGGTACGTCTCATGATGCTCCTAGCGCTGCGGCGTCGCCCGGACGCCTCTACGGATGCGGACGGAGCGGTCGGAAACGCGTCGTCGATAGTTACGGGAGCGCTCCCATGCCCATCGTCACATTTACATCCTTGAAACAATGCGCGCAACTGGTGCGGGTGATTGGCGTGTAATGCGACGAGTGTCACGGACGCCACCATCGGGCATCTGACCGGCTCCGGCCGGCTGATGACCGGCGCCGACGGGCGGATCCGGCGATGCCGAGGGATGTCGGAGGTGGGCCGGTTGCCTCTGGTGTGCGCCGATTGCGCCGAGTAGTCTCTTGCCTTCAACGCGTGCCGAACCCCCTCCGGAGGCGTACACCCCCATGCGTGGCTCCCCCCTGCGCATCCTCGTCGTCGGCGCGGGCATCGCCGGGCTGGCCGTGGCCCGGGCGCTGCGCCTGGCGGGCTTTCGGCCGGACCTGACCGACAAGGCCCCGCCGCACGACCTCACCGACGCCGGCCTCTACCTCCCCGGCAACGCGGCCCGCGCGCTGCGCCGGCTGGACCTCGACGACCCCGTCCGTCCGTACGGAAAGGTCATCCACCGGCAACGGTTCCTCGATTCGACAGGTGCGCCGCTGTGCGAGGTCGACCTCGACGCACTCTGGGCCGGGGTCGGCGAGTGCCGTGCGCTGGCCCGCTCCGACCTGCACCGGGTGCTGCTCAGCGGTGCCGGCGGCGCGGTCCGGCACGGCGCGGAGGTACGCACCATCGACCTGCTGCCGTCCGCCGTCGGCGTCACCTTCGTCGACGGCACGCAGACCGAGTACGACCTGGTGATCGGTGCCGACGGGCCGCGTTCCTCGATCCGGGCGCTGGCCGCGCTCGGCGGTCCACCCCGCCCCGCCGGGCAGGTGGTCTACCGCGGCGTCGTCCGGGACGGCCCGCCGGTCGACGAGTGGACCGCCCTGCTCGGGCGGCGCTGCGGCTTCCTCGTGGTGCCGATCGGCGCCGGCCGGTTGCACTGCTACGCCGACGAGGCCGGCACCGAGCTGCCGGCCGACCCGCTGGCCCGGCTGCGCGACCTGTTCGGCGAGTACGGCGGACCGGTGCCGGAGGTGCTCGACGCGCTCGACGGGGTCCACGCCACGACCACCGACGAGGTCGAACTCGGGCGCTGGTACCGGGGCCGGGTGCTTCTGGTCGGCGACGCCGCCCACGCCACCGCGCCGACGCTGTCCCAGGGGGCCGCGATGGCCCTGGAGGACGCGGTGGTGCTCGCCGAGTCGCTGCACGCGGCAGGCAGCGTCGAGGCGGCGCTCACCGCGTACGAGAGCCGCCGTCGGCCGCGTACCCGATGGGTGCAGGACCGGACCCGGGACCGCAACCGGACCCGCGACGTGCCGCCGGCGCTGCGCGACCCGCTGCTGCGCGGACGCGGCGACCGGATCTTCGGGGAGCATTACCGGCTGCTTCTCGGCCCGCTGTGATCCACACCCGGGCGACCCCACGCGGTGCTGTCACCTGCCGGGGACTATCCTCCTTGCGGATGACGGCCCGCCGAGACAGCGCGTGCCGAGCGGGACAACCCAGAACCGGAGGCCACTCGTGACCACCGTCGCACCCAAGCCGGTCGTGACCCGGCCCTGGCCGGTCCGGGAGCCGGTCAAGGGGTCGGCCATCGCGCGGCTGCTGCGGACCACGGACGCGAAGCAGATCGGGATCATGTACATGGTCACCGCGTTCGTGTTCTTCATGATCGGTGGCCTGATGGCCCTGATCATGCGGGCCGAGCTGGCCCGTCCCGGGCTGCAGTTCCTGTCGCCCGAGCAGTACAACCAGCTGTTCACGATGCACGGCACGATCATGCTGCTGTTCTTCGCGACGCCCATCGTGTTCGCGTTCGGCAACTACGTCGTGCCCATCCAGATCGGTGCTCCCGACGTCTCCTTCCCGCGTCTGAACAGCTTCGCCTACTGGCTGTACCTGTTCGGCGGCACCATGGCCACCGCCGGATTCCTCACCCCGGGTGGTGCGGCGGACTTCGGCTGGACCGCGTACACCCCGCTGAGCACCAGCGAGCACGCTCCGGGTGTCGGCGCCAACATGTGGGTGGTCGGTCTGGCCATCTCCGGTCTGGGCACCATCCTCGGCGCGGTCAACCTGATCACCACGATCCTGACCCTGCGCGCGCCCGGCATGACCATGTTCCGGATGCCGATCTTCACCTGGAACATGCTCGTCACCAGCCTCCTGGTGATCCTGGTCTTCCCGCTGCTGGCCGCCGCGCTGTTCGCGCTGGCCGCCGACCGGCTGCTCGGTGCGCACGTCTACAGCCCGGAGACCGGCGGGCCGATGCTCTGGCAGCACCTGTTCTGGTTCTTCGGTCACCCCGAGGTCTACATCATCGCGCTGCCGTTCTTCGGCATCATCAGCGAGATCATCCCGGTCTTCTCCCGCAAGCCGATCTTCGGCTACAAGGGCCTGGTCGCCGCCACCATCGCCATCGCCGGCCTGTCGATGAGCGTCTGGGCGCACCACATGTTCGCCACCGGCCAGGTGCTGCTGCCCTTCTTCAGCTTCCTGAGCTACCTCATCGCCGTACCGACCGGCATGAAGTTCTTCAACTGGATCGGCACCATGTGGCGGGGGCAGATCAGCTTCGAGACGCCGATGCTCTGGTCCGTCGGCTTCCTGGTCACCTTCCTCTTCGGTGGCCTGACCGGAGTGCTGCTGGCCGCCCCGCCGCTGGACTTCCACCTGCACGACTCGTACTTCGTGGTGGCGCACTTCCACTACGTGCTCTTCGGCACGATCGTGTTCGCGGTCTTCGCCGGGATCTACTTCTGGTTCCCGAAGATGTTCGGCCGGATGCTCGACGAGCGGCTCGGCAAGATTCACTTCTGGCTCACCATGATCGGCTTCCACACCACGTTCCTCATCCAGCACTGGCTGGGCAGCGAGGGCATGCCCCGGCGGTACGCCGACTACCTGCCCGGCGACGGCTTCACCACGTTGAACATGATCTCCACGATCGGTGCCTTCATCACCGGCATCTCGACGCTGCCGTTCATCTACAACTGCTGGAAGTCCTACAAGGCCGGCCCGGTGGTGGAGGTCGACGACCCCTGGGGTCACGGCAACTCGCTGGAGTGGGCGACCAGCTCGCCGCCGCCGCTGCGCAACTTCGACCGGATGCCGCGGATCCGCTCCGAGCGGCCGGCCTTCGACCACAAGTTCCCCGAGCTGGCTGCCGGACAGACCCTGGCGGGTCCGCCCGAGGGCGGTTCCAAGCCACTGACCAGCGAGTCCGACGGTGGCGCCAGCTACACCGAGGACGTGTCCAGCGACATCGACCGCCGCTGACCCCAACGCCGATGGGCGCCGTTACCCCCGCAGGGTACGGCGCCCATCGGCGTTGAGATCTCCTGCTCTCGTGCCCCCTCGTCGCCGTTCTCCTCACCCGCCGGTAGGCCCCGCTGGCCGGCTCAGCTGGTCAGGCCCAGGCTGACCAGCTGAGCCCCCTGGTAGAGCAGCAATGGGTCGCCGGTGCCGTCCAGCCGGACCAGCACGATCTCGCTGCCCGGCCCGGGAGCGCCGCGGCCCCGAGCGGGCCGCAACGACACCAGCAGGTGCCGGCCGTCCGGGGTGGGCAGCAGGTGCGACACCACCTGGTCACCGTCGGCCCCGGTCGACAACTCGGTCTGCTGCCCGTCCGCCCCGCGGACCAGCAGCCGGTCGGCGCGGGTACCGCCGGCACCGTCGTCGAGCCGGAACAGGAGCCGGCCGTCGGGCAGCACCGGACCCGGCCGGGCACCGGCCCCGGCGGTCACCGCCCGACCCTGCCCGTCCAGGCTCAGGACCTCCCCGCCCGGTTCGAGGGTGATCGCCGCGTCGACCAATCGGGCGGCGCTGGCCCCGAACTGCCCGGGTACCGCCGTCAGCCGGGCCGCCGCCAGGTCGACGGTGAACAATCGGACCGGCCAGACCTGGCTTGCCGAGCCACCTTCCACACCGGTCACCTCGACCACCAGGGCGTGCTCGTCGGTGAGGAGGGCCGTCAGTTTCCCGGTGGGGCGGCCCGCGCCGGTCAACGGGCGGACGTTGCCGCTGGCGAGGTCCACCACCACGATCCGGTGCCCCTCGCTCGGCTGGGCAACCAGGGCCCGGGTGCGGTCCGGGGTGAAGGCCACGTGACCGACCGGGGCGAGGAGATCCCGCACCGTCCCGTCGACGCCGACCAGGCTCAACCGGCGCTTCCCGTCGACCATCCGCACGTACGCGTAGCCGGCCGCACCGACCGCACCGTCCGGGACGCCGCGCGCCAGGTGGAGGTCCACCGGCCTGGTGGTGCCGGAGGAGGTGTCGACAACTGTCACCCGGCGGGTGTCGCTCTGGCTGACGAACAGATGCCGGCCATCCGGGGTGACGCCGAAGGGCGTGCCGGTGACCGTGACACCGGGGCTCGGCGTGCCGGTGGTCAGGTCGACGCCGCCCCACTGCCCGGTCCGGGCGGCCGACCAGAGGACGCCGCCGGCCGGCCCGGTCCGGCAGCGGGCTTCGACCGACGGCTGCCGGACCTGCCCGTCCGCACGTACCACTAGGCAACGGTTGCCGGTGATGGCCAGACCGGTGGCGACGGGCGTCACCGAGCCGACCGAGCTGTGCTCGGGCAACCCGGTGTCGCGCACCTGGCCGTCGTGGACGAAGGCGTCCCGCGGATCCTCGGCGAGCCCTCGCGCCACGGTCGGAGACAGGGGGTCTCCCATTCCCACCTCGACGTGCCGACGCGCCGGTGCTACGCCGGCCAGCTCAGCGCCGAAGCGCTCGACCCGGTACAGCCCCCGCAGGTCCGAGCGTCGATCGTCGGGCACCTCGGCCAGGAAGACCGCCGGCCCCAGACCGGTGACCTCGGCCGGCAGCTCCGCCACCCGGACGGGCCCGCCTTCGGCCGGGGGCCCGGAGCAGGCGATCAGTCCTGTACCGGCGGCCAGGAGCACCGCCACCACCCGTCTGCTATGCATGGGGATCATCATTGCGGCTGTCGGCAAGCCCGCCACCCGGGGCGCAGCGGGCGGTGGTCCGGGGCTGGTCAGTGGGCCGCGGCGACCTGCTGGACCTCCGGGGCCGGCGTCGGCGGTTCGGCTCGGCGCCGGCGGAACTCCATCGGGAGCACTACCAGCGCCACCAGGGCACCGATCGCGCCGGTGACCGCGAAGCCCCACAGCGGTGCCGTGGCGTCGATGACCGCACCGGCCAGCGGAGCGCCGACCGCGATGCCGACGGTGACCGCCGAGCCGTGCATGCCCATCGCCTCGCCGCGCACGCTGGCCGGGGCCAGCTGGCTGACCGCGTCCGAGGTGGCCGCGATGGTGGGCGCGCAGAGAAGGCCGGCCGGGATGAGGGCGAGGCAGAGCAGCCACCAGTGTGATCCGCCCAGCCCGACCGGGATGGTGCACAGGCTCAACGCGCCCATCAGCGCCACCGGGGAGAACGAGCGGTGCACCGAGCCGTACGTGAAACCGCCGATCAGCGACGCCACCGCCCAGACGGAGAGCACCGCGCCGGTGAAGCCGACGTCGCCGTTCTCCCGGAGCACCGCGATGACCGCCACGTCGGTGCCGCCGAGCACCAGGGTCGCGGCGGCGCTGACGGCGAACACGGCCACCAGCCGCGAGGTGAGCCACTGCCGTCGGGCGACGCGCGGCTGCGGCCCGGTCGCCGTCTCGGCCGCGCTGCGTACCGGCGGGTTGAGCAGCCACAGCGCCACCCCGGCGACGACGATGCCGGCACCGACCAGGTAGAGCGTGAGGCGGGCGGAGATGGTGGTGACACCCACCGTGGCCAGGGCGGGACCGATCATGAACGACAGCTCGACCGACATCGAGTCCAGCGCGTACGCCGGCCGGCGTTTCTCCGGCGGCACCAGCGCGGCGACGGACTGCCGGATCACCGAGAAGATCGGCAGCGCCAGCAGGCCGGCCAGGAACGCGGCCGGCAGCAGCAGGTAGTACGACAGCATCGGTGCGGTGGACCAGAAGACGGCCTCGGCCACGGTGGTCAGCACCAGCACCGGACGCAGGCCGCGACGGTCCACCAGGCGGCCGAGCAGCGGGCCGCCGATCGCCGCGCCGACGGTGATCGCCGCGCCGACCAGGCCGGCCGCACCGTAGCCGCGCCCGAGATCCTCGACGACGTAGAACGTCAGCGTGACGCCGGTGGCGGTCAGCGGGACACGGGCCAACACCGCCACGAGCAGCAGCGACCGCAGACCGGGCAGGGCGAGTGCCTCCCGGTAAGGCTTCATGTTCACGTCGGTCCGTACCTCCGCCGGACATCCTCGACCGGCGGCCCGACGGCTGCCAACGAATTAACGGCTCATGCGGCTTTGATCACAGGGGCGCCGACCGTGGTGATCCCGGCCCCCTCGAAGGCGCGCAACGCGACATCCGTGGTGTCCGGCGCGACGGCCGCCGTCAGGTCCAACAGCACACTCGTGGCGAAGCCCTCCCGGGCGGCGTCCAGGGCGGTGGCCCGCACGCAGTGGTCGGTGGCGATACCGACCACGTCCACCCGCTCCACGCCCCGTCGCCGCAGCCAGTCGGCCAGACCTTCGCCGTCGTCGGCCTGCCCCTCGAACCCGGAGTACGCGGCGGCGTACTCGCCCTTGTGAAAGATCGCCTCGATCCGGTCGGTGGCCAGTTCCGGGTGGAACTCGGAACCGGGCGTGCCGACCACGCAGTGCCGGGGCCAGGTGCTCACGTAGTCCGGCGAGTCGGCGAAATGCGTGCCCGGGTCGATGTGGTAGTCCTTCGTCGCGACGACGTGATCCCAGCGGTCCGGCTCGGCGGCCAGCAGCCGGGAGATCCCGGCCGCGACACCCGCCCCGCCGGCCACGGCCAGCGAGCCGCCCTCGCAGAAGTCCTTCTGCACGTCCACGATGATCAGCGCGTTGCTCACCGACTCCACTCCTCTCACTCGGCGGGTACCACGGTGACCGGGATGGCCGGGTCGCCCGCGGAAAGCTTGAGACCCTCCCACGGGATCGAGATGAGGCACTGCCGCAGGTGCTCCCGCGACTCGTCGAGCGTCGGCAGGTTGACCGGCTCGCCGTCGACGACGTACGACTTCTGCAGCAGTCGGTCGTTGGGACGGTGGTCCGGTACACCCTGTGGGACGACGATCTCCTCGATGGCGGTGCCGGTCGGCTTGTGCCGGCGGACGGCGACCTTGCGCCCGCCGATCGTGGCCTTCTGCTCCGACCGCTTGACCACCGGGCGGCCCTCGACCTCGACCAGCTTGTAGACCAGCCCGGCGGTGGGTGCGCCGGAGCCGGTCACCACGGCGGTACCGGCGCCGTACATGTCCACCGGCTCGGCGGCCAACGCCGCGATGGCGTACTCGTCGAGGTCGCCCGAGACGATGATCTTCGTTTCGGTGGCGCCGAGCGAGTCCAGCAGCTGCCGGGACTGCTGGGCGATGACCGCCAGGTCACCGGAGTCGATCCGGACCGCCCGCAGCTCCGGCCCGGCCACCTCGATCGCGTTTCGGATGCCCTGGCTGATGTCGTACGTGTCGACAAGCAGCGTGGTGTCCTTGCCCAGCGTGGCGACCTGCGAGGCGAACGCGGCCCGCTCGTCGTCGTGCAGCAGGGTGAAGGCGTGCGCGGCGGTGCCGGCGGTGGGAATGCCGTACCGCTGGCCGGCGGCCAGGTTGGAGGTGAACCGGAAGCCGGCCAGGTAGGCCGCCCGGGCCGCGGCGACCGCCGCCTCCTCGTGTGCTCGCCGCGACCCCATCTCGATCAACGCCCGGCCGCGGGCGGCGGTGACCATCCGCGCCGCGGCGGCGGCCACCGCGCAGTCGTGGTTGAGCACCGACAGCACGAGCGTCTCCAGCACCACGCACTCGGCGAAGCTGCCGGAGACGGTCAGGATCGGCGAGCCGGGGAAGAAGAGCTCACCCTCGGCGTACCCGTCGATCTCGCCGGTGAACCGGTAGCGGGACAGCCAGTCGGCACCGGGCTCGTCCACCACACCGGTGCGGCGCAGGAACTCGATGTCGGCCGGATCGAAGCGGAACTCGCGGATCAGGTCGATCAGGCGTGCGGTGCCGGCTACCACGCCGTACCGGCGGCCGGTGGGCAGCCGCCGGCTGAACACCTCGAACACGCAGCGCCGGTCAGCCGTGCCGTCCCGCAGGGCGGCGCTGACCATGGTCAGCTCGTAGTGGTCGGTCAGCAGCGCGGGACGAAGGGTGTGCACCCCCTCAGACTAGGGTTCACGTCGTCGCTGTGCCGTCGTGCCCCGGGATCGTGCCGAGGGCCACCCTCAGCTCCGCCCGGCTGGTCACCCCGAGCTTGCTGTAGACGCGCTGGAGGTGGTTCTCCACCGTGCGGGCGGAGAGAAACAGCTGCTCAGCGATGGCGCGGCTGGTGCCGCCGTCCGCCGCGAGCCGAGCCACCTGCCACTCCCGGTCGGTAAGCGTCGGGGTGGCCGCCTGCAGCGCCGGAGTGTGCACCATGTCACAGCAGGCGAGCAGTGCGCCGAGCCGTTGCCGGGCGTGGGCGACCTCCGGCGAGCGGCGCTGCCGCAGCAGGTGCACGGCCTCGGCCGCGGCCTCGGCGGCCAGCAGGTCGAGTCCGCGCTCCGCGAAGCCGTCGGCGGCGCTGAGCAGTCCCTCCGGCAGACCGTCGGCAGCCGCCCGCGCATGCCGGGCCAGCAGCGGCGGCAACTCCCCGTCGACCTGCTCGGACAGCTCCGTCAACCGCTGCGCGACGGTACGGCGGCTGCCGTCGGAACACCTCGGTCCGGTAGCCGCCCCGGCCTGACCCAGTCGCACCAGGTCGTGCAGCACCAGAGCCTCGTGTCCGGCGAAGCCGTCAGCGCGTAGCCGATCCACCAGGCCGTGCAGTCGGCTCACCGCTGTGGACAGGTCGCCGCCGGCGGCCAGCGTCGCCACCCGGGCCTGTTCCAGCCACGGGTACAGCACCCCCATGCTCGGCGAGTGGAGGCGATCGGCCTCGGCCATCGCCTCGGCCGCCTGCCGGGCGTCGCCGCGCAGCGCGGCGGCCTGGGCCCGCTCCGACTGGGCCAGCCCCGCGTAGACCCGGCTGGTCGCCAGGACCGCACAGGCACTGAGCGCGGCCTGCAACGCGGTGTCGCTGCGTCCGCGCAGCCGAGCCGCGTACGCCCGCAGGATCGCCAGGTAACCGGTGCCGAGCCGGAAGTCTCCCGCGTCGGCGAGGTCGGCGAACTCGTCGGCGACCAACGCGTCGATGCCGGCGAGATCGCCGGAGAGGGCCAGCCGGGTGCCCCGGGCCAGCTCCACCGCCAGTTGCAGGTACGGCATGTCCGCCCGCCAGCTGGCCACCTTCGCCTGCACCAGGTCCACCGCCGCCGCGCTACGTGACAGCTGCCCCTGCACGGCCTGGAGGTGCGCGATCGCACAGCGGGCCAGCTCGCGAGCGGCGACGCTGGCCGCCGGCCGGTCCAGCACGCCCTGCGCGAGCCGGAGCGCGGCCGGTGCGTCCAGCCGATGCAGCCGCATGATCGCTTCGAAGGCGCGGACCCGGGCCTGAGCGGCGGCGTCGGTCAGCTTCGCGCCCTCGGCGGCGATGTCCTCCACAGTGGACGCCTGGCTCAGCCCCCAGTAGCTGACCATGCCGCGCACCGTCAGCCACCGGCTGAGCCGTTCCTCCTGGCCGGCGTCGGTGGCCACGGCGTCGAGCACGCCGAGCGCCTCGGCGGGCCGGTCGGCGAACATCAGGATGGTCGCCAGCAGTTCGGCCGCATCGAAACCACCGCCGGCGTCGAGCGCCGCACGGGCCAACCGGGTCGCCAGGGGTACGTCGTAACGCGCGAACGCCTCACCGGCCGCGGCGATGAGCATCGCCGGGTCCTGCGCGGTGCCGGAGGCCAGTCGCCATCTCGCCACCCGCAGCAGATCCTCCCGCCGCCGCTTGCCGACCTTCTCCAACAGGTCCGCCAGGTGCGCCTGCAACCGGCGGGTCCGGCTCACCGGGCACTGCCGGCGTACCACCTCGCCGTAGAGCGGGTGTGCCAGCCGGACGTCGAGCCGCCGGTCGGACTCCACCATGGTGATGAGACCGCGTTCCTCGGCGTACTCCACGTCGTGCTGTTCCACGGCCTGGTGCAACAGCCGCAGGCCGAGCGGCTCGCCGAACGCGACAAGCTCGACCACCGCCCGTACCCCGGGGGTGAGTTGGCCGATCCGGATGTCGATCAGCTCGGTCAGGCTGGGCGCCAGCTCCAGCCGTCCGGTCCAGGTCCAGACGCCGTACCTCTCGACGAGTTCACCGCTGTTGGTGGCCGCATGCACCAGTTCGCGCAGCAGCAGAGGGTTGCCGGCACTGAGTCGACCAAGGCGGTCGGTGGAGCCGCTGTCCACCTGGCCACCGACGATGGCGGTGAGCATGGCGGCCGTCTCGTCCGGCGTCATGGGCCCCAGCTCGGCGCGCTCGACCAGGCCGTCGGTCCACAGTGCCCGGATCGGCAGCGGGATCTGTTCCCCGTCGCGCAGGGTGCCGACCACTGAGGCGTTCTCGGCCCGGGCCACCAGATGCACAAGCGCGGCCGACGGCGGATCGAGCAGGTGCGCGTCGTCGACCGCGAGGACGATCCGCCGGCCGGCGGCCTGCTGCTGCAACACGTCGACGGCCCACCGCAGGATGCCGGCCGGGGACAGGCCCTGCGGCTGCTCCGGAAGCACCTGGACCAGTCCGCCGAAGGCCATCGCGGACGTGGTGGCGCTGGCCGCGATCCGCCACACCGCGTACTTCTCGCCGGGTAGCGCGTCGACGCCCTCGTGCAACAGCCGGCTCTTGCCGATCCCGGCGATGCCGGTGAAGAGGATCCCCCGACCACGGACACCGGCCACCGCCACCCGGAGACGGTCGAGTTGCTCAGCCCGGCCCACGAAGCTCCACCGACTCATTCGCGCAGCATATCGACGGAACTGTGGCTCGCACGGTAGCGCGCGACGGGGAACTTGAGTAGTCGTAGAGTTACCCGTGAGTATCGCAATTGTCCCGTTCCCGACGCCCGCACCCTTAGTCTTCCGGAATCCGGGTGTCGTCACCGGATGTTCACTGCGGCCGGGTGCACCGGTCGCCCTGCCTCGGAGGCCGCCCCCTGATGAAGCCGGGCCCGCTCCACCACCTCGGCACGCCCGACGACGCGGCGGGGCCTCCTGGCCGCCGGCCCTTTCCGGAGCGGCTCGCCGTGTCGACCACCGAAGGGCGTGAGCCGGTGGCGGTGATCGCGGCCGGGCCGGCTGGCGCCGGACGGACCGGCGTGCTCGCCACGCTGCTGGAACTCGACTCCGGGCTGCTCGCCGTGCCGGGCGGGAGCTGGCTGGTGGTACGGCACAGCGCCGAACCGACCCGGGCCGCCTACGTTCCCGGCTACCGCACGCCCCATTCGTACCGACCCGATCTTCCGGCTGCCGGGCCGGCGCTGGCCAGGCCACCGCGCCGGGTCGAGCTGAGCCTGCCGCAGCCGTTGGCGAAACGCTTCGTCCTTGTCGACACGCCGGACATCGCCACCCTCGGTGCGGCCGGTTGCGGCGTCCTGCTCGACGCGGTGGGCCGGGCCGGCGCGCTGCTGTTCGTGATCGCGGCGGACCAGTCGTTCGGTGCCGCCGAGTTGAACCTGCTGTCCGACATCGCCGGGACGCCGGTCCGGGTCTTTTTCGCGGTCACGCCGGGCGCCGACGGCTGGGCGGCGGGTGAGGGCACGGCGGCGGTGCGGGGTTCGGGGGAGTCCGGCGGCCCGGCGGTTGATCCGGTCACGGTCATCGTCGAGGCGCACCGGGCCACGCTGCTCGCCGCCGTGCCCGGGCTGGCCGACGCCCGCTGGTTTCCCATGGTCACCGGCGGCGACGCCGACGTGCGACGGGCTCTGGTGGACTGGGCCTCCGACGAGGAACTGCGACGGGGCAGCCTTGAGCCGCCCGAGTTGCCCGGCGAGCGCGGCCGGGTGCCGGTGCTTGCCGAACCGGGCGAATGGTCGGAACAGCTCGACCGACAGGCCCGCACCGCCGCCCGGCGGGTCCGCCAGCACCTCGCTCTGGAGCTGGCGAACATGCACATGCGGGTGGTGCAGGAAATCGTCTTCGGCGTCGGCTGCGCCGGCCTGCCCCAACTGCTCGACCGGGAGATGGCGGCGCTGTCGCTGCTGGCCACCGCGCAGTGCGACCACCACGCCGGCGAACTCGTCGACGACGCCGCCGGCCGGCTCTTCGGCGCGCCGTTGCCCGGGGGCGTCCGCCGGCGCATCGACAAGGCGGTCCGCTGGGGTCTGGTCGACGATCCCACCGGACAGGAGGTGGAGCGGGCGTTCCTGGTGACCAGTACGGCGGGTGTGGCGTCGCTTACCGGTGCGGCGGCGATCGACATGCTGTCCGCCTACCCCGGGCCGCCCCGCACGGCAGTGCTCCCGCCGGTGGCCGTGGCGTTGTCAGGCGGCTGCTGGCAGCACTGGCGCTCGCCGGGCAACAACGACCCGAGTGCGGCGCGGGCCTGGGCACAGCGGGCGTTGCGGGAGATCGAGTTGGAGCTGTCGCGGGAGGTAGCCCGCCGGTTCGAAGCGGTCCGCCTCTCGCTCGGCACGGTGCTGTCCGATGCTGCCGAACACGGCATCCTGCTCGCCTGACCGGGCCGCCGTCCACCCTGCCGGCGGCGCCGGTGGGGGGCCCTCGCACGCCCGGGACACGACCGGCCGTGGCGAGTCTGCGGCCGTGGGTGGTGATCCGGGCTGGTCCGGCGTTCCGGTTCCTCGATTCCCCGGATCCGGTGGCACGATGGGGGGCATGGCGGCTCCGCAGGTTGCACCGGTCGAGACCCCGGACACCGATGAGGTGCCGGCATCGGACCGACCGTGGGTGACGATCGTGTGGGACGACCCGGTCAACCTGATGACCTACGTGACCTGGGTGTTCCAGAAGCTCTTCGGATACAGCCGGGAGAAGGCCGAGCAGCTCATGCTGGACGTGCACCACAAGGGCAAGGCGGTGGTCTCCAGTGGGGCCCGGGAGCGGATGGAGCACGATGCCTCCCAGCTGCACGCGTACGGTCTCTGGGCGACGGTGGAGCGGTCGTGAGCATGTTCCGCCGCCGGGGTGACCGGTATGTCGCCACCTTCGCCGTCGACGAGGTGCGCGTGCTCCGTAAGGTCGCCTCCGAGGTGGTCGGCCTGCTCACCGATGGTTTCGACCACTCCGACCCGGTTGTCTGCCGGCTCTTTCCCGAGGCCTACCCGGACGACGCGGCGGGCACCGCGGAGTTCCGCAGGTACACCGAGGGTGATCTGAAGACCGCGAAGATCGATCAGGCCGGTGCGATCCTGGCCGCGCTGCCCGGCGACAGCGGCGGGGAGGTGCGCCTGGACGCCGAGGCGGCCGAGGCGTGGTTGCGCGCGCTCAACGACGCCCGGCTGGCGATGGGCGTGCGGCTGGAGATCAAGGACGGGACGGACCTGGGCGCGGAACTCGACGACGCGGTCGCCGACGACCCGAGTTCCAGCCGGGTGTTCCAGCTTTCGGTCTACGCGTATCTCGGTTATCTCCAGGAGTCCCTGCTCAACGCCCTGATCGACTGACTGTGACCGGCGCCGCCTCGCGGTTGGCCGCCGTCGGGCGCTACCCTTGGCGACGTGCTGAGCATCGACCGGTCGATCGTTGACGCGATCGTCGCCCACGCCCGTCGGGATCACCCCGACGAGGCCTGCGGCGTGGTCGCCGGCCCCGTCGGCAGCGACACGCCGACCCGGCACATCCCCATGGAGAACGCCGCCCGTTCGATGACCTTCTACGAGTTCGACTCGATGGAGCACCTGCGGGTGTGGCGCGAGATGGACGACCGGGACGAGGAACCGGTGGTCATCTACCACTCGCACACCGCCACCGAGGCGTACCCGTCACGGACGGACATCTCCTTCGCCGGTGAGCCCGGCGCGCACTATCTGCTCGTCTCCACCCGGGAACCCGACACGGAGGAGATCCGCTCCTTCCGCATCGTGGACGGCGTGGTGACCGAGGAGCCGGTGCGGATCCTCGACGCCGGGGTGGATCCGCACGCCGTGCAGTCATACATGTTCGGGCAGAGCCCGGCGACGGTCGACTACGAGTGTTCGGGCCGCTGACCACCCTCAGCCCCCGCACGCCCTTTCCCGTCACCGAGCACCCACCCGATCGAGGAGTACGACACCATGGCCATCGAGGTTCGCATCCCCACCATCCTGCGCAGCTACACCGGCGGCGCGAAGGTCGTCGAGGGCAGCGGCGACACGCTTGACGACCTGCTCACCGACCTGGACTCCCGGCACGGCGGGCTGCGCGGCCGGCTGGTCACCGAGGCCGGCGCGCTGCACCGCTTCGTCAACGTCTACGTCAACGACGAGGACGTCCGGTTCCTCGGCGCGCTGGACGCCAAGCTCAACGACGGCGACAGCGTGACCATCCTGCCCGCGGTGGCCGGCGGTGCGTTCGGCTTCGCCGCGGTGGCGGCGATGGCGCAGCACGTCGCGGCCGCGCCGGCCGGGGGCCGGACGCGCGTCACCGCGAGCTGAGGCGGCCGCGATGGCGCGGTACGACAGCCTGCTGGACGCCTGCGGCGGGACACCGCTGGTGGGGCTGCCCCGACTGTCGCCGACGGTGCCCGAGGGGGCACCGCCGGTGCGGCTGTGGGCGAAGCTTGAGGACCGCAACCCCACCGGCAGTGTCAAGGACCGGGCCGCCCTTTTCATGGTGCGGGCCGCGGAGGCTGCCGGCCGGCTCCGGCCCGGCGACACCATCCTGGAACCGACAAGCGGCAACACCGGCATCTCCCTGGCCATGGTGGCCAAGTTGCGTGGGTACCGCCTGGTCTGCGTGATGCCCGAGAACGTCTCCACCGAGCGGGTGCAGTTGCTGCGGATGTACGGTGCGGAGATCATCTTCTCGCCGGCGGCGGGCGGTTCCAACCAGGCGGTGGCCACGGCCAAGCAGATCGCCACCGAGCATCCCGACTGGGTGATGCTCTTCCAGTACGGCAACGAGGCGAACGCCCGGGCGCACTACGAGACGACCGGGCCCGAGCTGCTGCACGACCTGCCGACCGTCACCCACTTCGTGGCCGGGCTCGGCACCACCGGCACCCTGATGGGCACCGGGCGTTACCTGCGCGAGAAGGTCGAGGGCATCCAGATCGTCGCCGCCGAGCCGCGCTACGGCGAACTGGTCTACGGGCTACGCAACATCGACGAGGGGTACGTCCCGGAGCTCTACGACGCGACCGTGCTGACCCGCCGGTTCTCCGTCGGCACCCGGGACGCGGTGCTACGGACCCGGCAACTGGTCGAGGTGGAGGGGTTGTTCGTCGGCTTCTCCACCGGCGCGGTCCTGCACGCGGCGCTGGCCGTGGCGCACGAGGCGGTGCGGGCCGGTCGCCGTGCCGACGTGGCGTTCGTCGTCAGTGACGGCGGTTGGAAGTATCTGAGCACCGGCGCGTACGGCGGCACGCTCGCCGACGCGGAGGAGGCGCTGGACGGTCAGCTCTGGGCCTGACCTGCGGCGCGATCGACATGTGACGAGGGCCACCGGCGTCGTGCCGGTGGCCCTCGTCGCGTCGGTTCGTCCGGACCGGCCACTTCGGCGACGGGTGGTCGATCGGACGGGCGAAACCGGTGTCACGTTGATGACAACTTCCAGCAGATCATTCTTGCCCTTGCATGCGCGGGCGTAGGCTGCGCAGCGTGGCGTACGCGTCGGTAGTGATCACCGCCGGAGCGGCGGCCGGCACGTTCACTACCTACCGTGACAGCGAGACAACTCGATGCGACTGACCGTCCTGGGCTGTGCGGGCAGCTTCCCCGGACCCGAGTCCCCCTGTTCGGCCTACCTGGTCGAGGCCGAGGACTTCCGGCTCCTGGTCGACTTCGGCTCGGGCTCACTGTCCACCCTTCAGCGCTATGCCGGGCTGCACGCCCCGGACGCCATCCTCCTGACCCACCTGCACTGCGACCACATCCTCGACGCCGCGACCTACGTGGTGGTGCGGCGGTACGCCCCGGACGGGCCGTACCCGCCGCTGCCGGTCTACGCGCCGGCCGGCGCCCCGGACCGGCTGGCCACCGCGTACGGGCAGGAGGACAGCACCGTCGAGGACGTCTACCAGTTCTACGCGCTGCAACCCGGCACCTTCCCGATCGGGCCGTTCACCGTCACCGTCGACCGGGTGCTGCACCCGGTGGAGACCTACGGCGTACGCCTTGAGCACGGCGGCCGGGTGCTCTGCTACTCCTCGGACACCGCCCCCTGCGAGGCGTTGCTGCGGCTGGCCCAGAACGCCGACGTCTTCCTCTGCGAGGCCAGTTACCTCGACGGCGTCGACAACCCGCCGGACCTGCACCTCACCGGCGGCGAGGCGGGCGAGGCGGCGGCCAAGGCCAACGTCGGGCGGCTGCTGTTGACCCATCTGGTCCCCGCCTGGGGCAGCGAGGCGCTCACGGTGGCTGCCGCCTCCGCCGCGTACGCCGGCCCGCTGGAAGTGGTCCGCCCCGGCGCCAGCTACGACGTCTGACCCGCCGGGGGCGCGGGTTCGTGCCGCACTGTTCGCCGAGCGGTCAGGTGGACGTCTCCTGGACCTTCGCTGCCACCACCACCGTGAGGGCATGCGGATCGCCATCGTGACCGAGTCGTTCCCGCCGGACGTCAACGGAGTCGCACACTCGGTCGTGCGGGCCGCCGAGCATCTCGTCACCCGCGGCCACGAGCCGCTGGTGATCGCACCCGCCCCGCCGGGGACGCTGCGCCGCGACACCGACCGGTACCCGTACCCGGTGGTCCGCATCCCGAGCGTGCCGTTACCGCGCTACCAGGGCTTCCGGCTCGGCGTACCGACGAACAACCGGCTGGCCGGGGTGCTGCTGGAGCACTCGCCCGACGTGGTGCACCTGGCCAGTCCGTTCGTTCTCGGCGCTCGGGCGGCGGTGCTCGCGGCCCGGCACGGCCTGCCCACCGTCGCCGTCTACCAGACCGACGTCGCCGCCTACGCCCGGGCGTACCGGGTCGGCTGGGGTGAGGCCGCGGCCTGGCGACGGTTGCGGGAGATCCACAATTCGGCCCGGCGCACGCTGGCCCCCTCCACCCGGGCCGCCGAAGATCTCGCCGCGCACGGCGTGCAGCGGATCTGGCTGTGGCGTCGAGGCGTCGACGCCGAGCGCTTCCATCCCGACAAGCGCTGCCCGAGCCTGCGCCGGGCCTTCGCCCCCGACGGTGAACTCCTTGTCGGTTACGTCGGGCGGCTCGCCCCGGAGAAGCGGGTCGACCTGCTCGCCGCCACCGCCCGACTGCCCGGTGTCCGGGTCGTGGTCGCCGGTGACGGCCCGGCCCGCCGCCAGCTCGAACGGGACCTGCCCGGCGTACGGTTCCTCGGCGTCCAGCACGGGGAGGCCCTGGCCCGCCTCTACGCCAGTCTCGACCTCTTCGTGCACACCGGTCCGCACGAGACGTTCGGTCAGACCGTCCAGGAGGCGCTGGCCAGCGGGGTGCCGGTGGTCGCGCCGGCCAGCGGTGGACCTGTCGATCTGGTCACCCCGGGGGAGACCGGCGTGCTGGTGCCGCCCGAGGACGATGCGGCGATCGCCGCGGCGGTGGCCGGGCTGGCCGCCGACCGGGCACGCCGGCAGGCGTACGGCATCGCCGCGCGCGCCGCGGTGAACGGACGTAGCTGGGCTGCGGTCGGCGACGAACTCGTCGGGCACTACCGGGCCGCCCGCGCCGCCACGCCCGCCGTCGACCTGCCGGCGGCGTCGTGACCGGCATCCACCCGGACCGCACCGCCACGCTCCAGCCCACCGGCGTCGCCACCGCGACCCAGGTCGCGGGCGCGTCCACCGGTACGCTCCGGATCGTCCGGCTGGCCAGTTTCGTCACCGGAACCTCCGGCGGGTTGCGCACCGCGTTGCAGCACCTGGGCGAGGGCTACCGGGAGGCCGGCCACGATCCGGTGCTCGTGGTACCCGGCCGACGCGACGACGACACGCGACACCCGTGGGGTCGGGTCGTCACGCTGGCCGGCCCACCGCTGCCGCACAGCGGGGGCTACCGGTTGCTCACCGCCCGACGCCGGCTGTCACGACTGCTGACCACGCTCGCGCCCGACCGGCTGGAGGTGTCCGACCGCTCGACGCTGCGGTGGACCGGCGACTGGGCGCGGGCCAACGGCGTGCCGTCGGTGATGGTCTCGCACGAGTCCCTCACCGGCCTGCTAAGCGCCTGGGGCGTACCCGGCGCGCTGGGGCGGCGGCTCGCCGACCGGCTGAACGCCGACACGGCCCGCCGTTACGACCGGATCGTCTGCACCACCCGGTGGGCGGCCGAGGAGTTCGCCCGCATCGGCGTACCCCACGTGGACCTGGTGCCGCTCGGCGTCGATCTGGACACCTTCCACCCCGGCCGGGCCGACCCGGCGGTCCGGGAACGGTACGCCGGTCCGGCCGAGGTGTTGCTGGTGCACTGCGCACGGCTGTCCGTGGAGAAACGCCCCGAACTCGCCGTCGACGCGGTGGCGCAGCTGCGGCGGGCCGGCGTGCCGGCGGTGCTGGTGATGGTCGGCGACGGGCCGCGTCGCACCGCGCTGCGGCGGCGCGCGGCCGGCCTGCCGGTGACCTTCACCGGGTTCCTGCCTGACCGCCGTGCCCTCGCTGCGCTGCTGGCCAGCGCCGACGTGGTCCTGGCCCCCGGCCCGGTGGAGACCTTCGGTCTGGCCGGGCTGGAGGCGTTGGCCTGCGGTACGCCGGTGGTGGTCAACGCGGCCAGCGCGTTGCCCGAGGTGATCGGCGCAGGTGGGCTGGCTGCCGACGGCACCCCGTCGGCGATCGCCGGGGCCGTCCGTCAGCTGCTGACCCGCCCCGAGGCCGGGCGGCGGGCAGCCGCCCGGGACCGGGCGGAGCAGTTCGGCTGGCCGTCGGCGGTCGCCGGGTTCCTCCGCGCGCACGGCGCCGAAGCCGACAGCTGACTCCGGAGGCCGGCCGGGGCAGCGGCGGACACCCGGGGAGGGTTCGATCAGCGCACCACATAGGGTGCAGGCATGGCGCGACCTGACGGGCGGCGACCCGACCAACTTCGACCGGTGACCCTGACCCGTGGTTGGAGCACCCATCCCGAGGGGTCGGTGCTCGTGGAATTCGGCGGCACCCGGGTGCTCTGCACCGCAAGCGTCACCGAGGGGGTGCCGCGCTGGCGCCGAGGTTCCGGGCTGGGCTGGGTCACCGCGGAGTACGCGATGCTGCCCCGGGCCACAAACACCCGTTCGGACCGGGAGAGCGTCAAGGGCCGGGTGGGTGGGCGTACCCACGAGATCTCCCGGCTGGTGGGCCGGAGCCTGCGGGCCGCGATCGACCTCAAGGCGCTCGGTGAGAACTCGATAGTGCTCGACTGCGACGTCCTGCAGGCCGACGGCGGCACCCGGACCGCCGCGATCACCGGTGCCTATGTGGCGTTGTACGACGCGGTGAACTGGCTCGCCGCCCGCAAGGCCCTGGCCGGGAAGCCGGAGAAGGTGATGCACCGTTCAGTGGCGGCGGTGAGCGTCGGCGTGATTGACGGTGAGCCGCGCCTGGACCTGTGCTACGACGAGGACGTGGCCGCCGAGGTCGACATGAACGTGGTCTGTACCGGCACCGGCGACTTCGTCGAGGTGCAGGGCACCGGCGAGGCCGGGATCTTCGCCCGCGAACAGCTCGACGCCCTGCTCGACCTGGCCGTGGTCGGCTGCCTGGATCTGGCCGAAGCCCAGCGGAAGGCTCTACTCCCATGAACAAGGTGCTGCTCGCCACGCGGAACCAGAAGAAGCTGATCGAGTTGCAGCGCATCCTGGACGGGGCGCTGGGCGTGCACCGGGTCGCCCTGATCGGGCTGGACGACGTCGAGGCGTACCCGGAGCTGCCGGAGACCGGGCTGACCTTCGGCGAGAACGCGTTGATCAAGGCCCGGGAGGGCTGCCGGCGTACCGGGCTGCCGACGATCGCCGACGACTCCGGGCTGGCCGTCGACGCGCTGAACGGGATGCCGGGGGTGTTCAGCGCCCGCTGGGCCGGGCGGCACGGTGACGACCAGGCCAACCTGCAACTGGTGCTCGACCAGATCGGCGACGTGCCGGACGAGCACCGGGGCGCCTCCTTCGTCTGCACCGTCGCGCTGGTGCTGCCCGGCGGCAAGGAGCATCTGGTCGACGGCCGGCAGGCGGGCCGCCTGCTGCGCGCGCCGCGTGGCGACGGCGGGTTCGGCTACGACCCGATCTTCCTCGGCGACGGCCAGGACCGCACCAACGCCGAGCTGACCCCGCAGGAGAAGGACGCGATCAGCCACCGGGGCAAGGCGCTGCGCGAGCTGGCCGCCCTGGTCGCCAAGGTGCTCCCGCCGGCCGCCTGACCGGCGCGCCGTCCGGGCACCACACCGTGTCCGCCTCAGCCGAGGGGCCCGACCTCCTGTTCGATCGCGGTACGGAGGTCGGGGCCGGCCAGCACGGCGCGGGTGGCCTCCATGAGTGGGGCGAGGAAGACGTCGGGTCCGGGCTCGCCGACGGCCTCGCCGAGCGCGGCGATCGCCGCCCGCCCGGCCGGCGACGGGGCCAGCGGTGCCCGCAACTGCAACCCGCGTACCGCGGCGAGCAGTTCCACCGCGAGCAGGCTGGTCAGGTTGTCCAGGACGGTACGCAGCTTCTTGGTCGCCGCCCAGCCCATCGAGACGTGGTCCTCCTGCATGCCGCTTGTGGGCAGCGAGTCCACCGAGGCCGGCGCGGCCAGCCGGCGGTTCTCCGCGACGATTCCGGCGGCCGTGTACTGCGCGATCATCAGCCCGGAGTTGACCCCCGCGTCGGGGGAGAGGAACGCCGGCAGTTCCCGGGACCGGGTGACGTCGAGCAGCCGGTCCACCCGACGTTCGGCGATCGCGCCCACCTCGGCGGCGGCGATGGCCAGGAAGTCCGCCGCGAAGCCCAGCGGCGCGCCGTGGAAGTTCCCGGTCGACTCGACCCGGCCGTCGGGCAGCACCACCGGGTTGTCCACCACCGAGACCAGTTCCCGGGCGGCTGTGGTCCGGACGAACTCCAGGGTGTCCCGTGCCGCACCGGCCACCTGAGGTGCGCAGCGCATCGAGTAGGCGTCCTGCACCGCGTGCGCCAGGTCGTCCCGGTGCGAGTCCATCACCGCTGAGTCCTGCAACAGCCGATGGATGTTCGCCGCCGAGACGCCCTGCCCGGGGTGCGGGCGGATGGCGTGCAGTTCCGGTAGGAACGGCCGTTCCGAGCCGAGCATCGCCTCGATGGCGAGGGCGGCGGTCACGTCGGCCATGGTGAACAGGTGGGCGGCGTCGTCGATGGCGAGCAGCAGCATGCCGAGCATGCCGTCGGTGCCGTTGATCAGCGCCAGCCCTTCCTTGGCGGCCAGCTCGACCGGGGCGAGGCCGGCCCGGCGCAGGGCGTCGGCGGCGGGCAGCCGTCCGCCGTCCGGGCCGAGCACCCAGCCCTCGCCGAGCAGCACCAGCGCGCAGTGCGCCAGCGGGGCCAGGTCACCGGAGGCACCCAGCGAACCGTGTTCCGGCACCCACGGGGTCACCTCGTGATTGAGCAGGTCCACCAGGGCCTCGGCGACCAGCGGGCGTACCCCGGAGTGGCCGAGCGCCAGCGAGCGGACCCGCAGCAGCATCATCGCCCGCACCACCTCCCGGTGCATCGGCGCACCGACCCCGGCGGCGTGCGACCGGATCAGCGCGTGCTGCAACTCGGCGCGGCGCCCGGGGGCGACGAAGGTGTTCGCCAGGGCCCCGAAACCCGTCGACACGCCGTACACCGGGCGGCCGGCGGCCTCGATGCCGTCCACGATGGACCGACTGGTGGCCATCGCGTCGACGGTGGCCGGATCGAGGACCACCTTCGCGCCGCCGCGCGCCACGGCGAGCACGTCGGCGGGGGAGATTCCGGTGGGCTGGATGGTGACGGTCATCGCGGTACTCCGTTGTGCAGAACCTGGCGGACGAGAGGCACCCCGGGCCGGTAGGCCAGGTGCAGGTGGGACGGTGCGTCGAGAATGATCAGGTCGGCCCGGGCGCCGGGCCGCAGCACCCCGACGTCGTCGCGGCGCAGCGCCCGAGCGCCACCGGCGGTCGCGGCCCAGACCGCCTCCGCCGGGGTCATCCGCATCTCGCGTACGGCCAGGGCGATGCAGAACGGCATCGACGAGGTGTACGACGAGCCGGGGTTGCAGTCGGTGGCCAGCGCCACCGTGACGCGTGCGTCGAGCAGCCGGCGGGCGTCCGGGTACGGCGACCGGGTGGAGAACTCGGCACCGGGCAGCAGCGTCGCCACGGTGGTGGTGTGCCCACCGTCGGCGCACATGCAGTCGGACCGGGTCGAGGCCAGCGCGTCGACGTCGGCGTCGCTCAGGTGGGTGCAGTGGTCCACACTTGCCGCCCCCAGCTCCACCCCGAGTTGCACACCCGGCCCGGGGCCGAGCTGGTTGGCGTGCACCCGCACCCCCAGCCCCATGGCCTGCCCGCAGGCGAGGATCGCCCGGGCGTGGTCGACATCGAAGGCACCCCGCTCGCAGAACACGTCGATCCAGCGGGCGTGCGGCACGGCGGCGGCAAGCATCGGCCCGCAGACAAGTGAGACGTAGTCGTCGGGACGGTCGGCGTACTCGGCCGGCACCACGTGCGCGCCGAGGAACGTGGTCTCCCTGGTCACCTCGGCGGCGATCCGCAGCGAGCGGGCCTCGTCGGCGACGGTGAGGCCGTACCCACTCTTGATCTCGATCGTGGTGGTGCCCTGCCGCAACGCCTCGGCCCGCAGCCGGCGCACTGTGGTGCGCAGCTCCCCGTCGGCGGCGGCGCGGGTGGCGCGGACGGTGGTCCGGATGCCACCCCCGGTGTACGGCTCGCCGGCCATCCGGGCGGCGAACTCGGCGGCCCGGTCCCCGGCGAAGACCAGGTGCGCGTGGCTGTCCACGAAGCCGGGCAGCACCGCCGCCCCGTCGGCGTCGATCCGCCGCTTCGCTGCCGGTGCGTCGGCCGCCGGGCCGACCCAGGCCACCTCGCCCTCCTCGACGAGCACCGCGGCGCGTCGCCGGATCCCCAGCGGCCCGCCCTCGCCCGAGCCGGCCACATTCGTCACCAGCTCACCGATGTTGTCGACAAGCAGGCTGCTCATGGGGTGGTCACCTCCGCGATCGCCGTGGCCAGTTCCTGCGGTACGTCCACGCGTACGTGCCGGCCGTCACGGACCAGCACCCGGCCGTCCACCACCACCTGTGCGACGTCGGCAGCGCTCGCCGCGAACCAGACGCCCGCCGGGCTCACCCCGGCGGTGCGTACGCTGTCCAGCCGCACCGTGACCAGGTCGGCGCGGTCCCCGACGGCGATCCGGCCGGCGTCGGTCCAGCCCAACGCGGCGTGTCCGGCGCTGCTCGCGGCGGTCAACAGCTCCGCCGGGGCGAAGTGGCCCCGTTTGCGGGTCCGCAACCGCTCGTCCAGTTCCACCGCCCTCGCCTCCTCGAACAGGTCGACCACCGCGTGACTGTCGCTGCCCAGGCTGAGCGGAATGCCCGCGTCGGCCATCCGGCGGGCCGGACCGATGCCGTCGGCGAGATCCCGTTCGGTGGTGGGGCAGAGGCAGACCCCGGTGCGGCTGTCGCCGAGCAGACCCACGTCGGCGCTTGTCGGATGGGTGGCGTGCACCGCCGTGGTGGCCCGGCCGAGCACCCCGTGGTCGGCGAGCAGACGCGTCGGGGTGCACCCGTGCACCGCCCGGCAGGCGTCGTTCTCGGCGGGCTGCTCCGACAGGTGCACGTGCAGTGGCGCGTCGCGGCGGTGCGCCCAACCGGCGACGGTGGCGAGCTGCTCGGCCGGCACCGCGCGTACCGAGTGGATCGCGGCCCCGAGGCGCGCGTGCCCACCGTCCGGGGTGAACGCGTCGAGCCGCTCCGCCCAGCGCAGCGCGTCACCGTCGCCGAAGCGCTGCTGCGGCCCGGTCAGTGGTCGGCCGTCCACCGAGGCGGTCAGGTAGCAGGTGTCCAGCAGGGTCAGCCGGATGCCCGCCTGCGCCGCCGCCTCGACGAGCGCCGCGCTCATCGCGTTCGGGTCGGCGTACGGTGTGCCGCCCGGCCCATGGTGCAGGTAGTGGAACTCGCCGACGCCGGTGACGCCCGACAGTGCCATCTCCGCGTAGACCGCCCGGGCCAGCGCCAGGTAGGAGTCCGGGTCCAACCGGCTGGTGACGGCGTACATCTGGTCACGCCAGCTCCAGAAGTCGCCCTGCCCGCCGTGGGTGCGCCCCCGCAGTGCCCGGTGGAACGCGTGGGAGTGCGCGTTGGCCAGTCCCGGCAGGGTCAGCCCCGGCAGCCGTACCGCGTCGGTGAGCACCTCGACACCGGCATCGGGTCCGCCGTCCGTGGCGAGTGGGGTGACGCCGGTGATCCGGTCGTGCACGGTCTCGATCAGCACGTCGGGCGTGGGCTCGGCCTGCCCGGGCAGCCACGCGTACTCGGCGAGCCAGCGGGTGGCGCTCATCGGAGCAGCTCTTCCAGCACCCTGGCCAGGGCGACCACCCCGGCGGCGCAGTCGGCGTCGGTGGCCGACTCGGCGGGGGAGTGCGACACCCCCGTCGGGTTACGGACGAAGAGCATCGCGGTCGGTACGTGCGCCGCCAGCACCCCCGCGTCGTGCCCGGCCCCGGTGGGCAGCACCGGGGCGGCCAGCAACCGGGCCAGCCGGTCGGCCAACCCGCCGTCGAAGGCCACCAGCGGCGTCGCCGACTCCTCGGTCAGCGTCACCTCGGTGCCGTCCCGCCGCGCCCGTTCACCGGCCTTGCTCCGGACCGCCTCGACAAGTCCGTCCAGGGTGTCCGGTTCGGCCGCGCGGGCGTCCAGCCAGCCGGTCACCCGCGACGGCACCGCGTTCGTCGCGTTCGGCTCCACCACCACCCGACCCACCGTGGCGTGGGCGTCGCGCAGCCGAGCCTCCTTGTTGGCCGCCAGCACCGTGAACGCGTACGTCAACATGGGGTCGCGGCGGTCGGCCATCCGGGTCGTACCCGCGTGGTTTCCCTCGCCGGTGAAATCGAGACGCCAGCGGCCGTGCGGCCAGATCGCGCTGGCCACCGCGACCGGCGCGTCCTGATCGACGAGCGCGCGGCCCTGCTCGACGTGCAACTCCACGAAGGCGCCGAACCGGCCGAGCAGCCCCGGGTCGGCCCCCGCCGGCCGCGCCCCCAACGCCTCGGCGAAGCTCACCCCGGCCGCGTCGCGCAGGCCACCCGCCCGGTCCACCGCGATCTGCCCGGTGAGCAGCCGGGAACCCAGGCACGGTACGCCGAACCGGGCCCCCTCCTCCTCCACGAACGCACCGACCACAAGCGGCCGCGACGGCGTGACACCTGCCGCCCGCAGCTCGTCCACGGCCAGCCAGGCGCTGACGATGCCCAGCGGCCCGTCGTACGCGCCGCCGTGCGGCACCGAGTCGAAGTGGCTGCCGGTCAGCACGGCGTCCCCGGCGTCCGGGTCACCCCACCAGGCGAACAGGTTGCCGTTGCCGTCCTCGGTGACCGGCATCGCCCGCTCGTCGGCCTGCGCCCGGAACCACTCCCGCAGCCGCAGCTCCGGCTCGGTCAACGCGTACCGCAGGTAGCCGCCGCTGCGCTCGTCCCGCCCGATCGGGGCGATCTCTTCCCAGAGCCGCCGGAACCTGTCGGGCCGGTGCCGGTCCTTCACCGTGTGCGTCACCAACTGCCTTCCTCACTCCGCCATCGGGACGCGGACGCCGGTGCGGGCGGCCACCTCGCGGGCCTCGGGGTAACCGGCGTCGACGTGCCGGATCACTCCCATCGCCGGGTCGTTTGTCAGCACCCGTTCGATCTTCTGCCCGGCCAGCGCGGTGCCGTCGGCCACGCAGACCTGCCCGGCGTGGATGGACCGGCCGATGCCGACCCCGCCGCCGTGGTGGATGGACACCCAGGACGCCCCGCTGGCGGTGTTGACGAGGGCGTTGAGCAGCGGCCAGTCGGCGATCGCGTCGGAGCCGTCGGCCATCGCCTCGGTCTCCCGGTACGGGCTGGCCACGCTGCCGCAGTCCAGGTGGTCGCGCCCGATCACCACCGGCGCGCTCAGCTCACCCGAGGCGACCATGTCGTTGAACCGTACGCCCGCTCTGTCCCGCTCGCCGTAGCCGAGCCAGCAGATGCGCGCGGGCAGGCCCTGGAAGGCGACCCGCTCGCCGGCCATCCGCATCCACCGCGCGAGGGACTCGTTCTCCGGGAAGAGGTCCAGGATCGCCCGGTCGGTGGCGGCGATGTCGGCCGGGTCGCCGGAGAGCGCCGCCCACCGGAACGGCCCCTTGCCCTCGCAGAATAACGGCCGGATGTACGCCGGCACGAAGCCGGGGAAGTCGAACGCGCGCTCGTACCCGCCGAGGCGGGCCTCACCCCGGATCGAGTTGCCGTAGTCGAAGACCTCCGCGCCCGCGTCGAGGAACCCCACCATCGCCTCGACGTGCTTCGCCATCGACGCCCGGGCCCGGTCGGTGAACTCGGCCGGCTTGGCCGCCGCGTACTCCCGGGCGTCGGCCAGCTCGACCCCCTCCGGCAGGTACGACAGCGGATCGTGCGCGCTTGTCTGGTCGGTGACGATGTCGATGGGTACGCCCCGACGCAGCAGTTCCGGGAAGACCGTGGCGGCGTTGCCGACGACACCGACGCTCAACGCCCGACGCTCCCGCCTGGCGGCGAGCACCCGCTGCACCGCGTCGTCCAGGTCGTCGGCGATCTCGTCCAGGTAGCGGTCGTGCACCCGGCGGGCCAGCCGGCTGCGGTCCACGTCCACGATCAGACAGGCACCGCCGTTCATGGTGACCGCGAGGGGCTGCGCCCCGCCCATGCCGCCACAACCGGCGGTGAGCGTCAGCGTGCCGGCCAGGGTGCCGTCGAACTTCCTGGCGGCGACGGCGGCGAACGTCTCGTAGGTGCCCTGGAGGATGCCCTGGGTGCCGATGTAGATCCACGAACCGGCGGTCATCTGCCCGTACATGGTCAGGCCGAGCTGCTCCAGGCGGCGGAACTCCGGCCAGGTCGCCCAGTCGCCGACCAGGTTCGAGTTGGCCAGCAGCACCCGGGGCGCCCACTCGTGGGTACGCATCACGCCGACCGGGCGACCCGACTGCACGAGCATCGTCTCGTCGTCGCGCAGCTCGGTGAGCGTCCGCACCAGGGCGTGGTACGACGGCCAGTCCCGCGCGGCCCGGCCGGTGCCGCCGTACACGACGAGGTCGTCGGGACGCTCGGCGACCTCGGGGTCGAGGTTGTTCATCAACATCCGCAGGGCGGCCTCCTGCGGCCACCCTCGGGCGGTACGCGCCGGGCCGCGGGCGGCCCGAACGGGTCCGGGGGCGGGCTGGTCGGCATGGGTCATGGCGGACTCCTCCTAACCGAGGAACAACTGTCGACGGGCCGCCGAGGCTTCGAACGCCTCCAGCCGCCGCTGGGTCTCGGCCGGGGCGGCGTCGCAGATCGCCTGGAGCAGCACCATGGCCAGGGTCATCGGAGCGGTGTGCAGATCGAACACGAGTTGCGCGCCGACCCCGGCGGAGAGCACCACGTCGGCGTACTCGGTCGCCGGGCTGACCGGTGAGTCGGTGATCGCCACGACCGTCAGCTGCGCCGCGCGGGCCTCGCGCAGCGCCTCCAGGGTCTCCCGGGGATAGCGCGGCAGCACGAACGCCAGCAGCGCCCGTGCCCCCGCCTCGGCGGCCTGTTCGAGACGGTCGGCGAGCAGGCTCCCGCCGTCGTCGAGCACCCGCACGTCGGGGTGCACCTTGGCGGCGAAGTACGCGAAGTACGCGGCAAGCGGTGCGGCGGACCGCAGGCCGAGCACCGGCAGCGGCCGGCTGGCCGCCAGCAGGCGTCCGGTCTCGGCGATCCGCTCCCGGTCGGCCAACTGCCCGGCCAGCCGGTCCAGGTTGCCGATCTCGGCGCGTACCGCCTGCTGAAGTTCGTTGCCGGCGGGGGCCGGGCCGGGCGCGGCGGCGGTCAGCTCGCGCAGTCGGCGACGCAGCGCCGGGTAGCCGTCGTGGCCGAGCGCCACCGCGAACCGGGTGACCGACGGCTGGCTGACCCCGGCCAGTTCGGCGACCTCGGCGGCGGAGAGGTAGCCGACGGCGGGGGCGTGCTGCACCAGGCAGTGCGCGATGCGCCGCTGCGTCGGGGTGAGCCGGACCCCGTCGAACAGGCCGACGACCCGCTCCGTCGACGCCGTGGTAGCTCCCTCATTCACCCGGTGACTCTATGCATAAAAACTTTCACCTGGCAAGCTGAACTGCCTGTTCTACAGTGGACGGCCACTGGTCTGCGGTTTCGGAACGGTCCTTGAGGGTGGGGTGACCAGCGGGCAGATAGGGGTGCGGCAGGTGGATAGGATCCGCACGGCGGTCGAGTAGAGGAGTTGCCATGCAGCCGGACGGCCCCTACCGGTACACCCACCTGCTGGGCGGGTCGCCGGTCGGTAAAGCGTGGGCGGCCGTGGACGGACAGGGCCGCTTCGTCACGGTGGCCGTGCTGGACGCCACCGTGGCCGCCGCTCAGGGCTGGCGCGAAGCCTTCGCAGCGATCACCAACAATCTCGCCCAGACGGGCGGCATGCCCTTCGTCTACGCGGACTTCTCCGCCGCCGCGCCCTGGGTGGCCTACCCGGCAGAGGCAGGGCCGGGCGCGGAGCGCCTCTTCCGGGCCCTCGGGGTGGACTACCATCCGGTGCCGACCACCGCTCCGCCCCTCCCCGGCCCGACACAGCCGGTGTCCGGCGTGCCGCAGCCGGTGTCCGGTCCGCCCCAGCCGGTGTCCGGTCCGCCCCAGCCGGTGTCCGGCGCGCCGCAGCCCGTCTCGGGTGCCCCCGGTCCGGTGTCGGGCGCCCCGCTCCCGATCTCGGGCGCCCCCGCCCCGGTGTCGGGTACGCCACAGCCCGTTTCGGGTGCTCCCGGCCCGGTGTCGGGCGCCCCGGCGTCACCCGGCTTCGGAACACCCTTCGACGACGCGCCGCAGCACGACCCGTTCACCGCGCCGGTACGCCGGATCCAGCCCTCGGCACCGCCCCGGCGGCAGACCGGCCTCTGGGCCGCTATCGCCGCGCTGCTCCTGGTGGCCGCCATCGGCGGTGGAGCCGGCGTCTGGGCCATCTCGGCGAGCGGACCGGAATCCGTGCCGCCGGCCCCGGCCCCGACAGTCACGCCACCCACACCCGGTCTCAAGCCGTGGGCGGCGGCCTCACCCCGTAGCGACGAGGAGCGGGCCCTCGCCACCGCAGCGCCGTCGATGGTGTTCCTGGAGGCGATCGTCACCGGTTACGTGCGCGGCAAGCAGAAGAACGACCTGCTGCATCCCGACCCGTTCACCTTCAGCCGCCGCTGCACCGGGGTCGTGGTCAATCACGACGGGCACGTCGTCACCAACGCCCAGTGCGTGCAGCCGACCCCGGACATCCTGCTCGAACACGCACTCGGTGAGCTGGCCAAAGCCCGTGTGGCCAACGGTGACCTCAAGGCCGGCGATGCCCAGTCCTACGTCCGTGCCCGGATGACGACCACCACCTTCACCGGCTCCGAGGCCGGCACCGGACCCGAGGCCAGCCTGTACGGGCAGCTGAACGTGGCCACCGGGGACCTGACCAGCGCCCCCGCGATCTCCGGCAGCGTGGTACGGGCACTTACCCTCGCCGAGGGGAACCTGGCGCTGGTCAAGCTCGACCAGGGGAACCTTCCCGCTGCCGAGGTGAACGCCTCCGCCTCTATCACCGCCGGGACGGCGCTGCACGCGCTCGGGTACGGCACCACCGACACCGACTACCGGGCCGCCACCTACACCGTCCAGTCCAAGCCGGCGCAGGTGACCGAAGTCGACCTGGAGTCCTCGACCTACCGCATCAACGAGGACGTCGGAGCCTCCTCCCGGGGCGGAGTCGTCGTCGACGCACAGGGCCGGGTCGTCGGCATTCTTGACAACGATGTGCTGCAACCCGAGCGGCCGAACCGGCTGGTGGTGCCGGTGTCACGGGTCAGCGGCCTGCTCAGCGCCGCCGGGGTGGAGAACTCCGTCGGTGCGCCGGGCCAGCTCTACCGGGATGCGTTGGACGCCTACTTCGGCGGTGACGAGGCGGAGGCCGCCGCTCGATTCGCCGAGGCCGCCGACCAGTCGCCGACGAACGCGCTGGCCGAGGCGTACCGGGAGGCCGCCGTCGCCGCTGGCGGTGACGAACCGTCCCGGCGCGGCTGGGCGGTGCCGCTGCTCATCGCCGCGGGTGTCGCACTGATCGGCGGGATCGCGGCACTGGTGCTGGTCAGGCTCCGGCAGAACCCCCGGTAGACCGGCCAGGGCTAGGCTTCCTGTCCTGCCCAGGGCCTCCCTGGGCAGGACACCTAGTCCGTCGCGCCGGTGAGGATCGGTGCCAGGACCTCGCCGAGCAGTGGGGTCAGCTTGCGGGCGTACTCGGCCGTGATGTGGTTCCCGTCGCGGCGGACGATGACCCCACCTACGAAGATCGGGCATTGTCCGGAATCACAGAACCAGTCGGTCGTCGCGATGTGCCAGGACTTCCTGCCACCCCAGGCCCTCCGCTCGACCTCGGCGTATGAACGGTATTCCGCGGTGAGCGTCGAGACGCAGTCGCGTGGGGCGGAGAGCCGGGTGATGCAGGACTTCGGGTCCGGGCCGAGCGGCGGTGGTTGCAGGGCGACGACCTTGCCGGCGGCGGCGAGCCACTCTTCCCTGGCGGTACGCGCGGCCTCCTCCCATCGAACCTGGAACGGGGTGCCGCCGGTCCTGACGAATCGTTGCTGGTAGGCGTTGCTCACGATGACCAGATCGGGTTTCCGGTTCTCGATGACGGCGCGTACCGTCCGCCGGTGACCGGGACAGGACCGGGTGATCTTCTCAATCGGGGAGACGGTGTCCGAGGCGAGAAACGGGCAGCCGGCAAAGGTCAGGTCCTGCACCACCCAGCCGGCCGGTTCCAGGGTGGAGCGCACCAGCGGGAGCCAGGCGGTGCCGATGGAATCACCGACAACGACGGCGAGTCTAGGGGGACGTGGAGTCGGCACGGTGCACTCGTTGCCGTCCGCGACCGCCGGTCGACATCCCCGCCCGTCCCCGGAGGCGAAGCTGGCCGCGCCCAGTTCGCCGAGCGAGGGTGTGAGCACCGGCCAGTCCTTCGCGTCCAACGCCGTACGGACCTGGGCCGCCAGTTCGGACCGAGAGGTGACCGTCCACGCGCCCGCCGGTGCCTGGGATGACGGTGAACGGGCGGTGACCGTGGCGACCACGGCGATCGTGGCGGCCAGCGCCGCCAGCCCGGCACCCCGCAGGGCCAACGCCGTGCCACTCCGGTGACGCCTGTCTCCCGGCGGTTGCCGCTCCAACCACGACGACCGGCGGATCGGATTCTCGACCAGGTGAAAGGAGAGCACCGAGAGCAGGACGGTGCCGCCGAGCGTGAGTACCACAGTGGCCTGCCCGGAACCGGGAAGTGCGGCGCCGATCAGGATGAGGAGCGGAAAGTGCCACAGGTAGAGCGAATAGGAGACGTCACCGACATAGCGCACCGCCCGGTTCGTCAACGGGGCCATCAACCGTTGTCCACCCACGCCGCCGGCGATCACCAGAGATGTCGAGATGACCGCCAGGAACGCGCCCGGAACCGGAAACGGAGTCTGCGCGTTGATGGCGAAGACCGAGACCGAAAGTCCGACCAAGCCCAACCACTGGTACGCGGGACGAACCGCGACCGGTATCCGGGCCAGCACCGGTGTGGCCACCGCCAGCAGCGCGCCGACGCCCAACTCCCAGGCCCGGGAGACGGTCGAGAAGTACGCCACCGCCGGGCGGTGCTCGACCTCCCACAGTGCGAACACGATCGACCCGAGGACGATCACGCCCAGGACCACGCCGACCGCCCACCGGGCTGTGAACCGGTGCCGACGTCGACGGGCCACGTAGCCCAGAATCAGGCCGAGCAGGACCGGCCACACCAGGTAGAACTGCTCCTCCACGGCTAGCGACCAGTAATGCCGCAGCGGCGAGACGGGTCCCTCGGTCTGCCAGTAGTCGGTGCCGACGGCTGCGAACCGCCAGTTGGCCGCGAAGAGCGCCGCGTACAAAGCGTCCCACGCCGTCGAGCGGACCCGCTCCCCGAAGAACAGCAGCGCCGACGCCAGGTACGTGGTCACCAGGACCAGCACCGCCAAGGGCAGGATTCGCCGGACCCGCCTTCGGTAGAAGTTGGCGAAGGAGACGCGTCCGGTCCGGTCATGCTCGTTCAGCAGCAGACCGGTGATCAGGAAGCCGGAGATGACGAAGAAGACATCGACGCCGACGAACCCGCCGGCGGGCCAGTGCAGGACGTGTTCGAGGATCACCACCACGACCGCGAAGGCTCGCAGTCCCTGGATGTCCGGGCGGAAACCCGACCGACGGCTCCCCGGCTCCCCGGGGGCCGCATCATGAACCGGCGTCGCGAGGCGGCCTGACGACATCGGGTCCTTCCTCATGCCAGCGGATCCGCGTCCGCGCGGACCGCGCTCAGTGTGTCTCGGCGATCCTTACGCTCAGTCGCGCGTGGCCACGGTGGCCCGGCGGGTGCCCTGTCCGATCAGCCGACGCAGCCCGGCCAGCACGTCCGGTCGATCGGCGCCCTGACCCGCCCGGGCGTCGGCGTCGCTGGGCGTCAGCGCTGCCGTGGTCAGCACCATCAGGGCGAAGATCCAGGTGAGACCGTCGACGGAGAGCGGATTCCAGACGACCTCGGTGAAGGAGTAGATCACGAAGAGCGCGACCGGTGCCTTGGCGGAGAGAACCCGGCCGTCGGCGACGGGGGCTCGCAGCAGGGCGACGAGGACGAGCCCCCACAGTGCCAACGCGACGAAACCACCGGAGAAGATGGCCAGGACGTAGCCCGAGTGGAAGAAGTGGTGCGGTGCCTCATTCAGGTCCCGCAACTGGTACCACTTCGAGACACCGACACCGGTGATCTCCGACCCGGCGATGTACTCCCGGGCGTGGACCCAGATGTTGCCACGATTGCTCAATGTAGTCCGCGACGCGCTCCAGGTCAGGTAGGCAGCGGTGGTCGCGGCTCCGGCGACAAGTGCCGCGCAGAGCGCGAGGTGGATCCGCGAGTACTGCCGCCGCCGCTCGATCAGCAGAGCCCCGACCACCCACACGCCCACCGCGGCGAGGGCCAGATAACTGGTCCGCGAGCCGGTGGCGACGATGACCAGCAGGCAGAACGCGGCGGTGGCCCACCGCTCGGCGCCCCGCAGCGCGCAGACACCTGCGACAAGCGTGAATGAGGTGACAAGCGCGATGTAGTTCTCGGACTCGTAGAAGCTCTTGAACAGTCCCCCGGCCAAGGAGCATTTCTCCAACTGCCCCGAGGTGCAGGGCCGCCAGGCCTGTCCGTAGAGGACGGTCGGGATCGTCAGCAGCGACAACACGGCCGACCCGGTGTAGGCCATGGCACCGAGACTCACCGTGGCAGCGCCGCCGGCCAGCCATACCGCGAGCAGCAACAGCGCGGCGGTGCCGTATGCGGGCAACCTCGACCCGTACACGCCCTCGCCCGTGAACACGTCGACGCTGACGCACCAGACGAGCAGCGCCCCGGCCAGTGCCAGACAGGCCTGGCGCCAGTTGCCGGGTGGACCGGTGAACCGTCCACGGCCGGCGACGAGCAGCCAGACGACCAGAGCGAGGACCAGCACACCGATGAGCGCGGAGGAGTGATCGCCGGCGATCACGGGCGCCGCGTTCGCCAGGACCGCGAATCCGATAAGTGCGAGGGCGTTCCCTCCGCCGCCGAAGGCGGCCGCGACGGATCGCCGGCCATGGATCAGCCAGCCAGCCACCGCGAGGCCGCCCAGGCTCAGCAGGACACCGAAGAGTGTGGTCACCTCAGACCCTTTCCATGGGACGTGCCGAAGCGGATGTGTCGGCCGGGTCGCGGCGGACCGAGACGGCGAGGCATCCCCAGAGCAGTATGGCGAGCAGCGCGTCGCACACCAGGCTTGAGACGATAGCGCCCTGCCATCCGTAGGCCGGGATGAGCCAGAGGTTCAGCAGGGCGTTGGCCACCCCGATGCCGATCTGGCAGACAGTCCGCCGGCCCTGCATGCGGGCGCCTGACAGCGCGTCGGCAGCGAGATAGTGCAGCGACTTCAGCACGAGGAGCACACTGAGCCACTGCAACGCCGGTACGGCCGCCGCGAAGTCCGCGCCGAACACCAACGGCATCATCCAGGCGAAGGCGACCAGCAGCAGGCTCATCGGAGCGCTGAACGCCAGGAATCGCGGCAGCAGTCGGCGGGCCAGCCGCAGGGCCTCCCGTGGGCCGTTGCGCCCGGCCTGGAAGAACCGGGGGTAGGCGATGGCGCTCATGGACCGCAGCGGTGTGTACGCCAGGTCGACCACCCGATAGGCCGCCGCGTAGATGGCGGCGTTCTCCGGCGTGCTCAGCCGGGACAACATGACCTTGTCGCTGTCGTTGTAGACGGACTGGGCCGAGAGACCGACGGCGAACATCATCCCGGTCCGTGCCTGCGCGAGCGACCCCGCGAACCTCAGTGCCCCGTGATGGGCGCCGCGCAGCCCGCCCAGGAGCACGGGCATGCACACGACGGTGGAGATCACCGCCGACGCGACCGCCCAGTCGTGCAACGCGATCGGGCCCGGCGAGAGAGCCAGCACCAACGCTGCGGCCAGCCGACAGAGATGCAGCAGGGCGGGAACGAGCGCGGCGAGCAGGATGCGGCCACGGACCTGGATCGAGGCGGCCACCGCCTCGATGAGACGCCAGGCGACCAGGTCGGCGAAGGCGAGACAGAGCAGATCGACGAGACCGACGTCGACGCCCCAGATGGCCAGACCCGCGGCGGACACCAGCACGGTCGCGGCGCAGCCGAAGACCATGGACACGAACAGGCCCCGGACCAGGTGACGGTCCCACTCGGTCGGCGAATCCGCGTGGTTCTGCATGATGAGGCTGGGTGCGCCGGCCGAGGCGAACGGGGACACCACCGCGATGAGTGCCGTGACACCGACGAACAGGCCGTAGGTGTCGAGTTCCATTTCCCGCGCCAGCAGCACGAAGAGCGCCCCTTGGGCGAGGGTACGCAGCAGGGTTCCGGTGAAGAACGTGCCGGACTTGCGCAGAAATCCGTCGCCGCGACCAGCAGTCGGCGGGCGCGGCTGCGGATCGGGATGGCCGGGGTTGGGCCGGTCCGCTTCGCCGGGATCGGGCGTCACGACAACGCCACCACCCACCGCCGGCTCACCTCGGCCGGGTCGAGGGTCGCGCGTCGGGCGTGCCAGGCCTTCTCGAAGTCCTCGACGCCGGGACGGTCGTCCCCGGTCACGCCCAGGATCGCGTCGGCGAGCGCCGGTGGTGAGGTGTCCGCCGCCAGGATGCCCGGCACGAGCGTCGGGATCAGCTCGTCCAGCGCCGGCACCGGCAGAGCGGCCACGGGCAGACCGGCCTCGGCGGCCTCGACCAGGCTGAACCCGAACGTCTCGGCGCGGGACGGATGCACCAGCGCGTCCGCCTCGGCGAGCAGCCCCGCCACCCCGGACACCTGGCCCAGGAACGTCACCCGATCCGACAGGCCGAGGCTCCGCGCCTTGTCCTGGAGAAGTTGACGCTCCTCGCCGTCACCGGCGAGAGTCAGCTGGTACGTCCCGGGCAGCAGCGCCAACGCCTCGAGCGCGCAGGAGTGGTTCTTGGTGGGGCGGAGCGCTCCCGTGGTCAGCAGCCGCACCCGGTCGAGGTGCGCGACGCCGCGTGGGGCGACGAGGGGGCGGGTCGGCACCGGATTGGCGATCGTCGTCACCGGCTGCCCGGGGGCGAGTTGTCGCACGGTCCGGGCGACGCCGTCGGAGACGGCGACGACGAGTCGGGGCCGTAGGCCCCGGATGCGGACCAGGCGGGCCAGCGTACGGACCCGGGCGTCGGTGCGTAGCCGTTCCGGGAGCAGCGAGTGCTCCCAGGCCACGTAGCTGCGACCCGAGCCGGCCAGCGCCGCGCCGACCGGCACGCTGCCCCAGAGGCCGCTCGCCACGATCCGTACGTCCGGAGGGAGATCGTTCAGCCGGCGTCGGAGCGGCGGGACCGCCTCCATCAGTCGGGTGATCCGGGTGCCGAGGCCGAGCGTGTCGATTGGCAGGTCCTGCAACGATGCGGGAACCGCCCCGGACACCACCGTCGCCGAGACCTCGACACCCTGGGCCAGCAGGGTTCGCATCAGCAGCGCCGCGGCGAGCTCCATGCCGTACAGCGGTTCCAGTTGGGGGAGTACGAAGTGCAGGCGCATCAGCGGGCCCCGCCCGTCGGCACGGCCCCAGCATCGCCAGCGGCGCCTGATCGACGCATCGCGACGCGTTCGAGCGCGGCACGCGGTACGAGCCCGAGTGCCGCGAGCACCGAGTTGCGGGCCGACGGCCGGGCATTGCGCCGGATGGCGCGCACCATCTCCTTCACCCCGGTCAGGTCCCGCGCCTGCAACGCGTACCGGAGGGTCTGTGCGGCGATGAAGTCGGAGAAGGTCTCCGCTGCCCACACCCCCTCCCAGCGTCGGGCCCAGGCCCAGGAGGTCCGCCAGTCGGCATTGGCCGAAATCGACCCGGGGCTGCCAACGGTGTAGATGGCGGTCGCCTCTTCGATCTGTGCGATCTTCACCTGGGGGATCCGGGCCGCCCGGATCAGCCAGTCCCAGTCCTGGTGTCGGGGCAGCGACTCGTCCCAGGGGCACCGTTCGGCCAGGTCCATGGTGGTCAGCAGCGTCGATGTTGGCAGCGACTGACGCCCGACGCCAAGCTGCCGGCGGCGGAAGAGGTAGTCCTCGGGGAGCTGACCGTCGCCGATCAACGTGGCCGGTACGGCGGACGGCAGTGGAGCCCCGCCAGCCTTCCGTTGCAACGTACGCGACGACACCACCGGCAGCCAGTTCTCTCCGGCCAGCCGTTCGAGGACCGGCAGTTGGGCGGCCAGCTTGCCCGGCAGCCAGGCGTCATCGTCGTCGAGAAAGGCCACGTGGCTGCCGGGGGCGGCATGCCGGACACCGAGATTGCGGGCGTGGGAGCCGCGTCGTCCACCACCGGTGCAGACGATCTCGTCGATCTGGCCGCGGAGCGCCGCCACGCTGTCCGGCACGCTGGCGAGGTCGCAGACGACCACCACGTGTACGGAGACACCGACCTGGGCACGGGCGGACGTGACCGCCTCGGCGAGGCTGGGTCTGCCCGTCGTCGGGATGACCACCGAAACGTCCGGCATCGGGATACTCCAAGCAGTTCGGCTGGTACCCCCGGGCTCGGGTCGGTGGTGCGTCCGGGCTGGACGTCGGGGCACACGGGGGGTCGGGATGGACATGCCGCCCCGGTCGGCCGGGGCGGCTCGGTAGCTGGCAGGTCGCTCAGCGACCACCGCCACGGAACACCTCGGCCACGGTCCGCAGCAGCACCTTGGCGTCCAACCAGAGCGACCAGTTCTCGATGTAGTAGTTGTCGAACCGGGCCCGGTCGGAAATCGGGGTGTCCCCACGCAGGCCGCTGACCTGGGCAAGCCCAGTCAGGCCCACCGGGACGCGGTGGCGCATCGCATAGCTCGGGTACTCGGCGGAGAACTTCTGCACGAAGTACGGCCGCTCCGGCCGTGGTCCGACGACGCTCATGTCGCCTTTGAGGATGTTCCACAGTTGAGGCAGCTCGTCCAGGGACGTACGGCGCAGAAAGCGTCCGACGGCTGACACCCGCCGGTCATGCGCGATCGACCAGTTCGTCTGGGACTCGTGCTCGTTGAGCGGCCGCATGGTGCGGAACTTGATGATGTTGAACGGTCGTCCGTGCCGGCCGATGCGCTCCTGACGGAAGAAGACGCCGCGACCACCGTCCAGGAAGGCGAGAAGCGCGCAGAGCAGCAGGATCGGGCTCAGGGCGAGCAGGGCCACCCCGGCGAAGGTGACATCCGAGGCACGCTTCAGCGCCCAACGGGGCCCGGAAAGCGTCGTGTCGCCCACCCGCACGATGGGGATGGCACCGATGTGGTCGCCGTGGGAACGCGACCCCCAGAGCCGAGGCACCGCCCACAGATCGCACCCGGCGACCACCGGGTGGCGGAGGATTTCCATCAGCGCCGGCTCCGGACACTGTGGTTCAGCGATGACCAGGACGTCGCACTCGGCCAGCCGGACCAGCTGAGGGAGCTGGTCGAGGGTGCCGATGGTCGGGACCGGCTGCGTGTCCGTCGGCGCGGGAGTGTCGACGTGTCCGACGAACCGCAGTCCGTAGCGGGGATACCGGCGCAGCAGCCGAGCCAACTCCACGGCGGTGGCACCGGCGCCGATGATGATCGCGTTGTGTTCCACCCAGCGGCGCCGACGGGCGAGAGTGGCCATCTCCCGGGTCACGAGTCGCCCGACGATCACCAGGACGGCGGCCATGGCCACACCACGGATGAAGCCGACCAGGTAGGCCGGCGAATCATGACGCAGCGCGGCGATGATTGCCACCACGGCCGCGGTGGCCAGCAACCGACCGCAGAGGCTGGGCAACTCGTCGAGGATGCTGACGTGACGACGGGCCCGGTAGAGCCCTCCGGTGCCGAAGGCACCCACGGTCAGCACCGTCATGGCAAGGGTGCCGCGCCAGTGCTGCTGGGTGACGATCAGTGGGGAGAGCAGCGCGGCGACGTCGACAGGTGCCGTCAACATCCAGGCACGAAGGGCCCGGGTCCGGGTCGAGGCTCGTGAACTGGCGTACGGCAGCACCGCTGTCACGTCGAGGCCCGGGCGTACGTCGCCGACGTCGGGGTCCGTCCTCGGTCCGGCGGTTGCGCCGAGCTGCGTGGCAGGGTTGCCCTCGTCGGGCTCGATCCTGCTGCTTCGGCCCGCCGGGGGCGACGTCCCGAGACCTCCCAGTTCGCTCGTGGCCGGGTAACCCACGACAGGTTGCCTCGACATCTACAGTTCCTCCCCCGTAAAGCGACACCGGTGCGCCTGAGGAAAGGCCACCGGAGCGATCGAAGGATACGACCGCGCCGGTGACAGCCGCCAGAGCCGCTAGGGCAATTCAGCCCTACTTTCCAGTGCGGAGGATCTCGTCGACCGCGTCCCGCCGAACGGCGTCGTAGAAGAGCGCTGCCTTGTCCGGGTCGGCGAAGACCACGCTCTCACTGCCGACCCGTCCCGTTCCCTTTGTCGGATTGGTCATGAAGGTCAGGTCGTTTCCGCGTAGGCCCCGCAACTCCATCGCCATGTCCACAAGTGACATGCTGCGGTCCACCGAGACGGCACTCGACGTGGCACGTACGAATGAATTGAGCCGGGCGGGATTTGCCAGGATGCCGCCGGAGGCAGCCTTGTCCAGAATCGCCTTGATCACTTGTTGCTGATGCTTGATCCGGGTGAAGTCGCCGTCGGCGAACTGTTTGCGCTGACGGGAGAAGTCGAGCGCGGCAGCACCGTCGAGCCGCTGCTTGCCCTGCTCAAAGGTGCGGAACGGAGGGTGGATCGAGGTGAACCGCTTCTCCGAGGTGATGTCGACGCCGCCGAGCGCGTCGATGATCTCCTTGAACCCGGCGAAGTCCACAAGCATCACGTGATTGATACGGACCTTCGTGTACTGCTCCACGGTCTGCACCATCAACGGCAGACCGCCCCAGGCGTAGGCGGCGTTGATCTTCGCGTCCCGGCCACCGCGGCCCTCCTTCGAGCGAGGCACGGCGACCCAGGTGTCGCGGGGGATCGAGACGAGTTGCGCGGCGGAGCGGTCCTTCGGCACGTGGGCCAGGATGATGGTGTCCGCCCGCGAACCACCGGTGCTCTCCGGGTCGCGGGAGTCGCTACCCAGGATGAGAATGTTCAGCGCGCCCTTGGCGACCACCTCGGGTCGAGTCTCCTCAGGAACGTCGTCGAACGCGTCGACCCGCTCGATGTCGGACTCGACGGACTTGAGGTAGAAGCCGCTCGCCACCACGGCACCCACGCCGATCAGGGACAGCACCAGCAACACGATCAGCGTGATCCGCAGCCACCGTCGGCGCGGCTTCCCAGCCGGCTCGCCCGTCTTCTCCGAACCGTCGGTGTCCCCCGTCGGCAGGGCCTCTTCCGAAGAGAGCGTCCCCGCCTGCTCACCACTCGACATGGCGGTGATGCTACTGACTTCATGTTCCCGGCGTGTGCCCCTGTCCGGGCGCAGCGAAGCGAGCATTGTTACTTCACTGTTTCCATCCGTCTGGTAGAACGCAGCGGTGGATGCCGTCAAGCTGCGTCGGGCGATCGCCCGTACCCGCCTCGCCCCCGTCGCCGCCTTTCCGAAACGCCTGGTCGCGGTCGCCCGGCACGACGCCAAGGTGCTGCGCACCTCGGCCCGTTGGCTGGTCGCCTCGCGGGAGCATCACAACTACACGTACGAGCTGACCAAGCTCAGCCGCAACCATCTCGCCTGGTTCGTCAGTGTGGTCTGCGAACTGCCGGTCAAGCAGGTACGCGGGTACCTCGCCGAGATCGAGTCGGACGACGCGCTGCGGGAACACATCAGCTCAGCCATCGCGGGCGCGGCCCGCCGTGGGCTGGCCGACAAGCAGGTCCGGTACGCCCGCCGCATCGGCTGGTACGCGATCGTCCGGGCCCG